>JAQVQT010000168.1 GCA_028701435.1 Smithellaceae bacterium
CCAAGCATCGCCCACAGCTTCTCGTTTCCATAATCCGGATACGTCCAGGGCAGGGAACAAAACTTTTTGGCCTGATACATCAGGGTCAAATCCGCGTAAATCCCGTCCCGCAAATAAGGCCGGTGCGTGTAGCCTTTACCCGTGGCCAGAATCAGATGGGCCTGCGACAGGTAGCCGGGATCGATATTGACCTGCCGGCGGCTCTCCAAAAGCGTCTCTTCCTCAATCGCATTCGCGGCCAGTTTAATGTCCGGCAGCGACTCCGGCCGGATCAGCTTTTCCATCGACAGAAAACGCCGGACCAGCGCCTGCCCCATTTCCGGCGCATAATACGCCGTATCATCAAAAGGAATCTGCGCGCTGACATAGTCCGGCTGGCCATACAGGACGGACAACCGGCGGATCGCATCGTTGATCAAATTTCCCGCCGGGGCAAAAACGCTGAAGATCAGCTTGACCGCCTCGGCCTGCGCCGGTTTGCTCATAACACGCCGATCAATTCTTCCCGCGACACCGTGGACGTTCCGACCTTGCCGACGACAATGCCCGCCGCGTGGTTGGCCAGCGCGGTGGCCTCCTTCAGATTCGCCCGCGCGGCCAGGGACAGCGCGAGAACGCCGATCACCGTATCGCCGGCCCCCGTAACATCATAGACTTCCTTGGCCTGCGCCGGAAAGTGCGTGTGGCGGATTCCGCGGCCCCGTTCAAAGAGGCTCATGCCCTCTTCGCCGCGCGTAACCAGAAGCGCCCGAAAATCAAATTTGGCCAGAAGCGCCTCCCCCAGTTTCAGAAGATCATCCCCATTGACAATTTCCATGCCGGCGGCGCGCTGGGCCTCATGATGGTTGGGCGTAATGACATCAACGCCCGGGTAGATGCCGAAGTCGCTCGACTTCGGATCCACGCACAGAAAAATATTGGAACCGGCGGCCATGGCTTGAATGCCTTCCACCAGCTTCCGGGAAACCACACCCTTGCTGTAATCGGAGATCACAATCGCTCCGATTCGATCGCGCAGGGATTCGGCATAGTCGAGAATATCGGCTGCGCTTCCGTCGGTGATCGGCTTTCGGCTTTCGTGATCGAAGCGGACCACCTGCTGCCCGTGGGCGACAATTCTTGTTTTGAGGGTGGTCGGCCTTGCCTTCTCCACCAGGATGCCTTTCGTGTCAATCCGGCGCTCCTGCAGTTGACTGACCAGCCCCCTGCCGATGTCGTCCGGGCCGATCACGCCGGCCACAAAAACCCTGCCGCCCATCGCATAGATCGTATTGAGAACATTGGCGCAGCCGCCCAGCATCACGGAATCCTTCTGAACATCGACCACCGGCACCGGCGCCTCTGGAGAAATGCGCGACACCCTGCCCCAGATGAAATGATCCACCATGACGTCCCCGACGACCAGCACACCGGAATTCGGATAATTCTTAATGATTTCCAATGCCTTTTTTCTTGCGATGCCCCTCACCACTTGCCTGCCATGCTCCTCGTCAATGTCGCTCATCCATATCGTTGTTTCCGTTACGACGCATGAAAAAACTTTTCCCGAATGCAACACCCTGTGTGAAAAAAGTGACGGAATGCTATTACCGGGAGCCGGATTTGTCAATGATTTTCATTATTATTTTCTTCAGGACGCCCCTGATGGACCCGAAGAAACTCATCCGTTGCGGAATTTCAAGAAATATGCAAGATTTGAGCACCTATTCATGGACAGGTTATAGCGGCATTCAAAGACGGGAGGAATCCACCCCCCATCGGCTGATCAATGCCCGGTTGCAAGAAAGCACAGAAACCTCAAAGGACGTTTATGGCAAGGATAGCGGTCCTCCTGGTGGACGATGAAGAAGATTTCCGCTTTATTTTCTCCCGGCAGATCAAACGAATCTTCCCTGATTCGGAATTTGATTTTTTTGAAGCCGGGGACGGCGAAGAGGCTCTGCAACTGCTCCGAACGGGCATCAAGCCTTCCATCATCATCCTGGATTATACGATGCCCATCATGAGCGGAACCGAGCTGCTCAGAACCATCGACCGCGACCACGACGACTTGCTCCATGTTCCCCGCATCGTGCTGAGCGGATATATCGGAGAGGACGCCATTCGGGAAGTGAAAAGCCTGCGATGCGATTATATGGAAAAGAGCATGAACACAAAAGTCTTTTATCAGCAGTTGGGCCGGTATCTTGCGGAAAAACTGGGGCTTTCCTGCGAGTCGACGACCCCGTGAAAATTCGCGCCGTCGAATCCCGTCGTGGAAAGGACGCCTGAATGCTGAAAAAATACAAATTTTTGCTGGCGGACAAGCTTCAGAATATTTTTTATTATCTGATTCGCGCCTACAGCTGGACCTTCCGGCTTCGCGTAGAAAACGAAAAACCCTGGCTCGATCACCTGCGGGGCGGCGGCAGAATCCTTTTGTGCTGCTGGCATCAGCAGTTTTTTTCAGCCGTCCGCTACTTCAAGAATTACGCCCCCTATCATCCGGCGCTGATGATCAGCCAGAGCAAAGACGGCGATGTCATCGCCCGCATTGCCGAGAAGACCGGCTGGCATACCGTGCGCGGCTCCTCGTCAAAAGACGGGGGAGCGGCGTTAAAGGATATGATCTCTCACCTGTCTCGTTACGGTTTTGCCGGTCACATTCTGGACGGGCCAAGAGGACCGGCGGGAGTGGTCAAAGCCGGCGTGATCCGCCTGGCCCAGATGGAGGGAACTTTCGTAGTCCCCATTTACGCCTTTGCGGACCGGGCCTGGTATTTCAAAAGCTGGGACCGCTTTATGCTGCCCAAACCCTTTTCCCGCGTGACCCTGCGGTATGGGGATATGCTGGATCTTACCTCAAAGGAAGGCGAAGAAGCTTTCGAACGCCAAAGACTGAGACTCCAGGAAATCATGCTGCCCGGTCTGCATACCGGCGTTTGATCCGTCAATAACCCTCCAACAAAAAAGACCGGCGGTCGTTGGCCGCCGGTCCGGGGTGAAAATTCAGGGGTCATTTTACGGTGTTTTAAAGTCGAACTTGTGGCACTGCGCGCAGTAATTTTCAGATTTCGCATGCTGCTTGTGGCACAGGTTGCAGTCCAACTCCGTTCCGTAATGCGGGGACGTGTGCGGATTGGTCGGCTTCACATCCTTTGTTTTTTCCGCGAGCGTTGCCGTCGGCCCGTGGCAGGCGACGCATTTCTCCATCGGCACTTCTTCCGGCTGCTTGGTCTTGCCGTGGCAGGCTTCGCAGTTCACGGCGGAGAGCATATGCGTGTGGCTGCCGGGGACTTTTCCGGTCAGGCTCATGTTGTCCGCCGTGTGGCAGGCCCGGCAGGCCTTCATGTCCATCGACCGGGTGTCGGGATGCGTCTCCGAAAGCACTTTTTTATCGGCATGACAGGCAACGCAATCGCCCGGCCTGGCCTTGGAGGCGGTCATCTTGGGCGCCGCCCAGAGTCCCGTGCTCACCGCAACCAGCAGAGCCGCGCCGAACAGGACCGCCGCGATTTTCAGATTTTTCTTTCTTTCCATATGATTTTTCTCCTTGCCTCATCAAATCCGCGCGGAAGCTCTCTCTCAACTCCAGGCTTTTTCCTTGGCTGCGTTTTTGCCGGCGATGCGGCCAAATACCAGGCAATCCACGACCGCGCAACTCCCCAGTCTCACGGCGCCGTGAATACCTCCCGCCACTTCTCCCGCCGCAAACAAACCGGCAATGGGTTTGCCGTCCAGACCGATCACCCTGGCTTCCGTATTGATCTGGACACCGCCCATGGTGTGATGGACCTTGGGCCAGAGACGCACCGCGTAGAAGGGCGCCTTTTCAATCGGTTTGGCATCCGGTTGCATATATCGGCCGAATTCCTTATCCACACCGGTCTTCAGATAGACGTTATAGTTGTCCACACTTTGCTTGAGATCCGCGTAGGGGATATCATATGCCTTGCTTAAGTCTTCGAGGGTGTCGTACTTTTTCACGACGCCACGCTCCACAAGTTTTCCAACGGTGCCGGGAGGACCTCCACAGGATTTCTGGCCTTCATCATCGGAAATACCGATGGCGGCATGGCCGATTCGAATGATCGCATCAGCCCGGATCTTGCGGTCCGCCAGTTCGCTGATGAACCGTTTACCCGTCTTCGGGTCCACCATGATCCCATAAGAAAAAACCGGGCCGGTCGCAAAGTGAGGCGCAAGACCAAATCCTTTTTCATCCGGGCTCGCCCAGGGACCTGATTGAATCCAGGATATCTGGACAGGAGTGCCTCCGACTCTCAAGGCTTCTTTGAGAACTTCCGCGGTCGCCCCCGGCTGATTGGTGGAGTTGACTTCCGCAACCAGTTTGGGATCCTGCGTCATTCTGAACGCCACATCCTG
>JAQVQT010000169.1 GCA_028701435.1 Smithellaceae bacterium
CTGGCCATCGGCGATCCCGTGGAAGCCACGCCCGGTTCCATCATCGACGAACTGTGCCGGACGGCCCGCGATCCGCTAAACCACCGTTATCCCATCGACGAGGAAAAAGGCATGCTCGCACTGCGCAGGGAAATCGCCCGCTGGTACAAGGAGCGCTACGGTGTGGAGCTGAATCCGGAAAAGGAGATTTTGGGACTCATCGGCTCCAAGGAGGGCTGCCACCACTTTGTTCTGGCGCGCGTCAATCCCGGCGACAACGTGCTGATGACCGATCCCGGCTATCCGGCGTACCGCGCCAGCATTCTGATGGGGGAAGGCGTTCCCTGCAACGTGCCCATCCTGCCGCAGAATAACTATCTTCCGGTGCTGGAGGACATTCCGTCGGATGTGGCCAAAAAAGCGTCCGCCATGTTTCTGAATTATCCGAACAATCCGACGGGCGCCTGCGCCACGCTGGAATTTCTCAACAAACTGACGGTGTTTGCGCGCGAATACGACATTGCCGTCTGCTACGACAATCCCTACGGTGAAATCGTTTTTGAGGGCCAGGAGCGCATCAGCTTCCTTCAGGCGCCGGGCGCGAAAGACGTCGGCGTCGAGCTGAATTCTTTTTCCAAGCCCTTCAACATGTGCGGCTGGCGAATTGGCATGGCCTCGGGCAATCCCGACCTGATCGCGGCAATCAGCAAGGTCAAGGAAAACACGGACTCCGGCATTTTCAACGCCGTACAGTTTGCGGCCATTCAGGCGCTGCGCGGCGAAGCGGGATTTATTGAAGAGATGCTCGCAATTTACGGACGCCGCCGCGAGATGGTGTTGAAGACGCTTCGCAGGATCGGCATTGATTTTCAGCCGCCGCGCGGCACGTTTTATCTGTGGGTGCCCGCGCCCAAAGGCATGACGTCGCTGGAATTCACCAACCGCCTGTTTGACAAAACCGCCGTCGTGGTAGCGGCCGGAACGGCTTACGGACAGTATGGCGAGGGCTTTATCCGCATTTCGCTCACCGTGCCGGACGAACGGCTGAACGAGGCAATGGCGAGAATCGAAAAAGAGTTTGCGCAATAACGCCGTAAGGAACGGTCGGGACCGTTCCTGAATGTTGGGACCGTTCCCGGCAGTTTGAGGCAGCAAAGAATGGAAATGGGAATTCTGGGGCTTCCCCAAAGCGGGAAGAGCACCCTGTTTGAAATCATGACCGGCGTAAAAAGCGGTTCGTCGCACACCGAAGCCGTCTTGCGCGGACAGGCGTCGGTGCCGGATGAGCGCTTTGACAAACTGGTCGAAATCTACAAGCCCGCCAAAGTTTCTCCGGCCAAGGTACCCTTTGTCGATGTCCACGCCGTAGGCGAGCATCCGTGGGAGGCGATCCGCCAGAACCTGAGCGGCACGGACGGCATTCTGCACGTGGTGGACGGTTTTTCCCTGCCGGATATTTCGATTGCTCTCGACGCCTACCGCAAACTCGAAGACGAGCTGGTTCTCTCCGATCTGATCATCATTGAAAAGAAGCTGGAGCGCCTGGCCAAGATGTCCAAAAAGGCGATCTCGCCGCAGGAGACGGCTCAAAACGATCTTTTGCCCCGTCTGAAGGACTGTCTGGAAGCGGGCAAGCCGCTGCGGGGCGCGGGGCTTACCGCGCAGGATGTCTTTACGCTGAGGAGTTTTTCGTTCTGGACGATCAAACCGGAGATGGTCGTGGTCAACGTCGCCGAAGACAATCCGGCGTTTGCCGATGAATTTGCCAAAGCCGCCCGTCTTGCCGAACCGGTGATGGGCATCTGCTGCAAAATCGAGGCGGAGCTTGCCGGGCTGGACGCGGCCGATCAGAAAGAGTTTTTGTCCTCGATGGGCATTGCCGAACCCGCCTTCGGCCGGATCATCCGCGCCGCTTTTTCTCTTTTGGGCCGCATGTCCTTCTTCACCGTGGGCGAAGACGAGGTCAAGGCCTGGGTCATTCCGCAAAACACCCGGGCTCCCAAAGCCGCGGGCGCCATCCACAACGATTTCGAGCGCGGCTTCATCAAGGCCGAAGTCATGTCCTTTGACGATTTCATGGCGCACGGCGGTTCGCAAGCCCAGGTGAAATCCGCCGGCCGTCTTCGCCTCGAAGGCAAGGAATACGTCGTTGCCGACGGCGACATCATCACCTTTCGATTCAATGTCTGACGGGCGCCGCGGCCGCGTCCGCAAGCGCTTTCAGGTAAAACTCCGTTTCCGAAGCCGATCGATTGACCAGCGGCTGATTCAGTCCGGTCCCTTCCGAGGAAACGTTCACAACCCAGATATGTCGCGAGGGGAGTGCAATTCACCGAAAAATGCTGCGGCCATATAATATTTTATGGTCAAATAGTATCGGCAGACTTGACATTTTGCCGATGTTTTTGTACCATGCCATCCCATGAATACTGCAAGAAAAAAAGCCATTGAGATTATCCATAAACAGGGCGGGATTATCCGCACCCAGGAAGCCTTTCAGTTGGGAATCCACAGGAGAACCTTGTACGGTCTCCGCGATGAGGGCGTGCTTTTTCCTGTTGCGCGGGGTCTCTTTCACCTGGCAGACGATCCGGACAGCATGCCTACCGAAATCGACCTGGTCAACGTAGCCAAACTCGTTCCCCAAGGGGTTATCTGCCTCATCTCCGCCCTTTCCTTTCACGAACTGACAACTGAAATTCCGCATGAAGTCTGGATCGCCGTGGAAAGAAAAGCCCACAAACCCCGAGTTAAATATCCGCCGGTCCGGGCTATGTTCTTTACGGGTGCCTGTTTCAATGAGGGCATTGAAGTTCATCGGATCATGGAACAGGATGTCCGTATTTACAATGCCTCCAAGACGGTGATTGACTGTTTCCGCTGGCGAAACGCCGTGGGAATCGATGTCGCCCTGGACGCAGCCCGGACGTATCTAAAGCGGCGCGACGCAAGCCCGTCCCGGTTGATGGACTATGCCAGACTCTGCAAGGTTGAAAAGCTGGTGACACCTTATCTGGAGGCGATGTTGCCATGAGTGCAAACCAGGATAAAAATATTGCGTCATCCGTCAAAAACCGGCTTCTGGCCGCTGCGCGCGAAGGTCGAAAACCTTTCCAGTCATTGCTGACCCATTACGCGCTGGAACGCTTTCTCTTTCGCCTTTCGCGGTCGCCCCTGAAAGAAAAATTTATTCTGAAGGGCGGCCTTCTGTTGGCGGGCATGGGCCTGTCAATGGCAAGGACAACGCGGGACATAGATTTTCTGGGACTTTTCCCCGGAAATAGCGACGCCGTCGGCGCTTCGATACGCGACATCGGAAACGTGCACCTCGACGACGGCCTGGTTTACAAATTCGATAATTTAAGCATCGAGGCGATGTCTGACGATCAGGAATATCCCGGCATACGTCTTAAGTTTGAGGCCTGGCTTGGCAAGGCAAAAATACCCATGCAGATTGATGTGGGATTCGGTGATGCCATGGTACCCGCTGCCCTCGATATGACATACCCGACGCTGCTCGACATGGAACCGCCTGTTGTCAAGGCTTACAGCGTCGAGACCATTGTTGCGGAGAAGTTTGAAGCGTCGCTGGATCTGGCGGAGCTAAACAGCCGCATGAAGGATTTCTATGACATCTGGATATTGAATCACGAATATCCGTTTCAAGGAGCGGTGCTTCAGGAGTCGATTACAGCCACCTGCACAAGAAGGTCAACGCCTTTGAGCTCCAGGGGGCTGGTCTTTTCCAAAGAATTTGCCGACAGATCCGATAAACAAGCCCAGTGGACGACCTTCCTCCGGAAAACTCAGATTACAGGCATACCGGAAGATTTCCCGGTGATCATGGAAGGCATGAGGAAATTCCTGCATCCCGTCGCCGAAGCAAGTGAAAAACAGATGGGGTTTGAAAAAGAATGGCTGCCCGGCGGCCCCTGGCAATCATAGAATCGAGTAATTATGACCTTCCGCTTCAATGTCTGACGGGCGCCGCGGCCGCGTCCGCAAGCGCTTTCAGGTAAAACTCCGTTTCCGAAGCCGATCGATTGACCAGCGGCTGATTCAGTCCGGTCCCTTCCGAGGAAACGTTCACAAACCAGTTGTTGTCGTTAATCCGCTGGAGACGGATGGTGATTAACGTGTTGCCGTGAAAGAAGGAATCCCGATGGAGTTTGATTACGCCTTCCTCGTCATCCTTTTCACATTGGTCGCCGGGGAATGTTTTTTTGGCCGTTTCAAAAGCCAGATACGTCGCCTGCCAGTGCGTTCCCGTGAGAATGACCGGACGCAGCGGAGAGGACGGCGCTACCGATGTCTGGGCCGCGCTGCACGAAGACAGCAGCAAAACCCATAAAA
>JAQVQT010000170.1 GCA_028701435.1 Smithellaceae bacterium
AGGCCGAAGCGGCCTCCGGGTTGACTATCGTCCGGCCTTGTGTTAACGGTTCCTGCCCTGTTCACAATAAAAAACTTCGAGGGAAAAACATGATCCCATCAAACGCGGACATTCTGATTCGCCGGGTGCGAGCCGAAGGACGTCAATCCATGACGGAAATGGAATCCAAAAAGCTGCTTGCGTCCTACGGGATTCCGGTTGCGCGCGACCGGATGGCCACAAGCGAGCGGGAAGTAATTTTGCAGGCGCAAAAGACAGGTTATCCGGTGGTCGTCAAGGGGCATGGCGCGAAGCTTCAGCATAAAACCGAACGCGGCCTGGTCAAAACCAACCTGAAATCCGCAAAAGAAGTGAGAGATGCGTTCCGCGCCATTCGGGCATCCGCGGGCGACGACGGGGAAGGCTGCATCGTTTCCCCGCAGATTGCCGGGAGCCGGGAGTGGGTCGCGGGCCTGATTCGGGACGCCCAGTTCGGGCCGGTGGTGATGTTCGGTCTCGGCGGCATTTTTACCGAAGCGCTGGCCGACACCACTTTCCGCGTAGCCCCCTTGGACCGGCGGGAGGCCAAACGGATGATCGGGGAAATAGCGTCCCGAAAGCTGCTGGGGAATTTTCGCGGCGAAGCGCCCGTTGATGCCGATCAACTGGCCGATGTTCTCATCGGTCTGTCGAAACTTGGCATGGAACGTCCGGACATTCGGGAGGTGGATGTCAATCCGCTGATCACCACTCCAAAGGGGAATGTCGTGGCGGTGGATGCGCTGGTGATTCTGGATGAAAATCCGGCGGCTTCAGCCGCGCCGAACAGGACAAAGAGCAACAGAAAAAAGCAGGCGGAAATCCGCGCCGCGCTGGACGTGATGGCAAACGCCCAATCCGTCGCCGTGGTCGGCGCCACCCGTCCGGCAGCGAACGGATTTTCCGGAATGTTCGGCTGCATGAGAAATTTCGGCTACCGGGGAAGGCTATACCCCGTCAACCCGCGGCTTCAGGAAATCGACGGGATCAAGGCCTACCCGAACCTGTCGTCGCTTCCGGAAGTCGCGGACCTGGTGATCCTCTCGATTCCCGCTCCCCGGGTCGCGGATATCCTCAGAGAATGCGTCGTCACGGGACACAAAAATATTCATATTTTCAGCTCCGGCTTCAAGGAAACCGGCGAAGAAGAGGGCATTCGGCTGCAGCGGGAGATTGAAGCCGTCGCCCGTGAAGGAGACCTGCGCGTCATCGGACCGAACTGCATGGGCTTCTACGTTCCCAAAAACCGAATGCTGACCTGGGAAAACGCATCCACGAAAAACGGCCCCGTTTCCCTGATCAGCCAGAGCGGCGGCAACGCCCAGGATTTTTCCAATTACCTGACGGATGTTTACGACATCGGATTTGCCAAGTCCATCAGCTACGGCAACGCCCTGACGCTCGACAGCACCGATTTTCTGGATTACCTGGCCGGCGACGAAGAAACCCGGATCATCACCATGTATCTCGAGGGCGTCAAAGACGGCCGGCTTCTGCTCGACCAGGTGAAGAAAATCAACCGCCGAAAGCCGGTCATTATCTACAAGAGCGGCCTCACGGAATCGGGGGCGAGGGCCGTGTCTTCGCATACGGGATCGCTCGCCGGCGGGGAAACCATCTGGAAGGCCTTCTTTCGCCAGACGGGCGCGGTCCGTGTGGAGTCGCTTGAAGAAATGGCTGATGTGACGCAGGCGTTCCACCGGCTGGGGAAGGTCAGGGGAAAAAGGGTGGCCGTTCTCGGATTCGGCGGAGGCAACGGCGTATCCGTGGCGGATGACTGCGCGAAAGCGGGCCTCGAGCTTCCCGTGCTTTCGGACGGCCTGATCCGAAAGCTTCGAAAACATGTACCGCCGGCCGGGTCGATGATCCGCAATCCCATCGATGCGGCAATTGCCTTTGTTTACCTTCCCCTGATGGGTGAGGTGCTGGATGTGGTGGCGCGAAGCGGCGAAATAGATCATTTCATCGTCTCCGTTCCTTTTGACTGGCTGTACAAACAGGAGCCGGACGGCGCGTATATCGAAACGCTTGCCACGTACCTGGCGACGGAAGCCGGGAAATATGCCGGCGGCAAGCCCATGCTGGTGGCCTGGCGTCAGTACGAGGCTTCTCCGAAAATCCGGCGATGGATCCCGGTTTTCAAAGACATTCTCATAAAAGCCGGCATCCCCGTTTATGAAGGGCTTCCCAAGGCGGTCCGGGCTCTGTCCAAAATGGCAGAATATTATGAATTTCAAGGCCTTGCGAAATAAAATCCTTCGGCGGCCAAAGGGATGGCCCCCGAGGTAAAAAACACCGTTAAATTGCCTCTTTATTTTAATCATTTTGATTGACTTTCGGTCACGTTTGTACTTATAGTCAACTTCCTGAAAAGGAACAAGGGCCCGAAAGCCGCAGTCGAAATGTTTCAAAATCGATTTGTATTCTGCAGTGATCGTGGAAAATTCCGGAGTCATTCTTCGTAAACGGACGTCAATGAACGTTAAAAAAATAAACCACTTTTAAGAAGGGAGTCAGTTATGGGCAATTTATTAGTCAACACACGCGATCAGCAGTTTCTTCTTTTTGAGCAGTTCGGGATCGAAAAAGTTTTTGATTCGGAAGCTTATGGAGGTTATTCCAAAGACGACGTATCCATGATCTTGAGCGAAGCCGAGAAGATGGCCGTCAATGATATCTTTCCGACTTTAAAAGAAGGAGATGAAGAAGGGTGTCATTTCAAAAACGGCATCGTCAACGTGCCCAAGTGTTTCCGTGAGCCGTTTAAAAAATACAGCGAAGCCGGCTGGATTAACCCGATGGATTCTCCCGATGTCGGCGGTCAGGGCCTGCCTCATACCGCGGGTTATGCGGTTTCAGAGTTGTTCTGCGCGGCCAACTACGCTTTCATGATGTATCCCGGTCTGACCCACGGCGCCGCCAACCTGATCAATGTTTACGGCAACGAGGAACAGAAGAAAAAATACATGGAAAAATGCTTCTCCGGCGAATGGACCGGCACGATGTGTCTGACCGAACCGGGCGCGGGCTCTGACGTCGGCGCGCTGAAGACGACGGCCAAACGTCTTCCCGACGGCAAATTCCTGATCACCGGAACCAAGTGCTTCATTTCGGCGGGCGACCACGATTTGACCCCGAACATCATTCACCCCGTTCTGGCCCGCATCGAAGGCGATCCTCCCGGCACCAAGGGCATCTCCATTTTCATCGTTCCCAAAATCCGCGTCAATGACGACGGCTCCCTGGGCGAACCCAACGACGTGAAATGCGGCGGCATCGAGCATAAAATGGGCATCAAAGCCTCCGCAACCGCTACGCTGAATTTCGGCGAAGACGGAAAGTGCCTCGGCGAACTGCTGGGCGAAGAGCGTTCCGGCATCAAGATCATGTTCCAGATGATGAACGAAGCGCGTCTGGGCGTCGGCATGCAGGGCGTTGCCATCGGATCGGCCGCTTTTCAGCATGCCGTGTCTTACGCCAAAGAGCGCATTCAGGGAACGCCGGTCTGGGAAATGAAAAACCCCGCCGCCAAAGCGGTCACCATCATCAATCACCCCGATGTCCGCAAGAAACTCATGTGGATGAAATCCCATGTCGAAGGCATCCGCGCGCTGGCCTATTTCGGCGCCTACTGCATGGACATGAGCAAGATCTCCAAAACGGAAGTGGAAAAGGGCAATTGGGAAGGCTATCTTGAGCTTTTGACCCCGATCATCAAATCCTACTCGACCGACAAAGGCCTGCTCATCTGCTCGCTGGCCATGGATGTTTACGGCGGATACGGCTACTGCTCGGAATACCCCGTGGAACAGTTGATGCGCGATGAAAAAATCGCCTGCATCTACGAAGGCACCAACGGCATTCAGGCGCTCGACTTTGTCGGACGCAAGCTGGGTCAGCGCAAAGGCGCCAACGTGATGAATATGGCCGGTCTGGTTCAGCAGACCATCGCCAAATACAAGAACAATCCCGAACTGGGCAAAGCGGCCGCCACACTGGAAGAAGCAGCCAACGCATGCTTCGAAGTGGCCATGTTCTTTGCCGCGGCCGGCAAAGGCGGCGATTTCATCGCTCCTATTTACAACGCGGGCAAATACCTGGATATGTTCGGCGACATGGTTGTCGGCTACCTCCTTTTGGAAGGCGCCGGAATCGCTCAGCAAAAATTGGAAGCCATGTATGAGGAGAAAGGCCTGACCACCATCGGCAAAAAGAAGGGCCTGCAGCGCGACAATCAGGATGCGGCTTATTATGCGGGCAAGATCGCCTCGGCCAAATTCTTCATGAATGAAGCCGTGACCACCGTCAAGGC
>JAQVQT010000171.1 GCA_028701435.1 Smithellaceae bacterium
CCTCTTTGGCCGCCTGCCAGTTCTGATTTTGTCCGTTGCGGTACAGCTCCATGAAAAGGCTTGACTCTTTGTTTTTTCCGGCGGCGGAAAGACTGCGGTAAAGTTCTTCTCCGGCAAAAACCGCCGGCGCATTGAAAATCATCAGGGCCGCCAGCGCCAAAAAAATCAGTTTTGATTTCCATCGGGCAACCGTTCGGGGGGACAGACTCTTCATGGCAAATCTCCTTTTTCAATCAGCGCTTCCAAACCCAGCGTAACGAGGGAGGCTTTTTTTGATTCCGGTAATATTTACCGCTTCGTCGATCAAGCTATTTTCTATGTTCAGGATGGTCCTCTTTGATGACTCTATATGCATTTTCCGAGCATGCCTGTCAAGGAATTGCAAAATTTTGATTGCGCGCCGAGGAGGATTTGGGTAGAAAAGAACAGGCAAAATAAGGGATTGATCGGCCGCTTTAAAAAACCACCACCTCTTCACAAAACGCTTGAAAGGATGGATCAATGGAGAAAATCAAATATTGGCTTCAGGAGCACTGGGACGCGATCATGGTCTGGTACGAAGGGTTGGAGCCTCTGTATCAGTACGGCGTTTTATTTCTGGTCATCATCGCCGTGATTTTGTGTTTTGCGCTTTTCTCCTTAAGAAAAGTGACCCGATAACGGCACGCTATCCATTCCGGCCGTCGTTTTTCAGGACGGGGGCTACATGTAGTTCCGGTGCTGGATGGATTCGATATAGCCGACGGTGCCGGTTGTAATCTGGGCGGCGTTGGCTTCGTCCGTGTCCAGATGCATGTCCAGCCGGTAATTCGGATTGACGCGGACCAGGACGTCGCCGAAAATCAGCTCCCGGATGCCCTTGACGATTACCCTCACCACATCCCTGTCGCGCAGGCCGAGGTTCAGCGCTTCCTCCGGGGAAATGTGGATGTGGCGCTTCGCGCAGATCACTCCCTTTTCCAGTTCAACCGTTCCCGCGTCGCCCTCCAGTGTGATGCCCGGCGTCCCTTCCGTGTCGCCGGAATCCCGGATCGGGACTTCGATGCCCAGCTTGAACTGGTCCGTCCGGGCAATTTCCACCTGAGACTCTTTGCGCGCGGGCCCCAGGAGCCGCACGCGGTCGATTCTTCCTTTCGGGCCGATCAGGTTGACCGTTTCCGCCGCCGCGAACTGACCGGGCTGGCTCAGATCGGAGCGGAGCGTCATGGTCCGTCCCTTCCCGAAGAGCCCTTCAAAATGTTCCTGCGTCAGGTGAACATGGCGGGCCGAAACGGATATCGCGATCGGACTGGATCGCAGCTTCTTGAGGTCTTCTTTGGACCGCGTCCGTCCGAGCGCATGGATCGTTTCCCGGGCGATCATTTTTTCCTCATCCGCCGGAATCACGAGGATTCGGACTCTGGAGCCGGGCTCGGAGATATCGGTGATGCGCCCCCGGCGGGAGCGCATTTTGGCGTTCACGTCATCATAGACCACAACGCCCAGGGCTTCCATGCCCCGGCAGATGCGGGCGCGGATCTCCGCGGCGTTTTCTCCGATGCCGCCGGTAAAGATCAGAGCGTCCAGACCGCCCATGGCCGCCCAGTAGGCCCCGATGTATTTTCGGACTCGGTAGCAGAAGGCGTTGATTGCTTTCTCGCACCGGAAATCCCCCGACTCCGCCGCCTTGAGAAGCGTCCTCATGTCGTTGCTCGTTCCGGAAATTCCCAGAAGGCCGCTTTTTTTGTTGAGCATCTCGTCCAGATCCTCGGCATTCATGTTTCGGTGGCGCATCAAGTGCAGAAGGACGCCGGGGTCGAGGTCTCCCGGGCGCGTGCCCATGACCAGCCCTTCCAGCGGAGTCATTCCCATGCTCGTATCCACGCTGCGGCCGTGATCAATGGCGCACACCGATGCGCCGCTTCCCAGATGGCAGGAGATCATTTTCAGTTCGCCCACCGGGCGCTTCAGATAGGTGGCCGTGCTGAGCGCGATAAACTTGTGGCTGGTGCCGTGAAAACCGTAGCGGCGGATCTGCTCTTCCTCGCTCACGGCGAAAGGCAGCGCGTACGTGTAAGCCTGCTCCGGCATGTTCGCGTGGAAGGAAGTGTCGAAAACGGCCACCTGGGGCGCGCCGGGGATGAGCTCTTGCATCCTCTCGATCCCCTTCAGATTGAAAGGGTTGTGCAGCGGCGCCAGCGGAACCAGTTTCCGGATGGAGGCGATGACCTCCGCGTCCACCTTGACGGAGTTGGGAAACTGCGCTCCGCCGTGGACCACGCGATGCCCCACCGCTTTGATGTCGCTCAAATCGCTCATGCCCGTATAGGCCTGATCGGTGACCGTCGAAATCATCACGTCGAAGGCCTGCTCGACGGCCAAAACGTCGCGAACGGGAATTTCTTTTTTGCCGTCCGGCATTCGAAGGACGTGGGTCGCGTCGCCGGAGCCGATTTTTTCGATGAGGCCCTCGATAACCGGTTCGGCTTGCGTCGTGTCAAACAGGGTGTATTTCAAAGACGAGCTTCCGCAGTTCACGGTCAGGATTTTCAGGGGTTCGGTGACGGAGGAAAAGTTCAGATCGTAAGGGTCTTCATTTTCCCGGTGAACGTTTTTCAAACGCTCTTTCGCGTCATCCTGCTGGTTGCGCAAAAGTCTCTTGGTCACCAGCCGGGTGAACTTGACCAGGGTTCGGGGATTTCGCGCAAGGATTCCGGACATGATTTCGCGTGGAATGCGGATGATTTTTGAAGGCTGGGCGGCGACGACATCCAGCACCGCCGGCTCTCCGGTCAGCAGGGACATTTCCCCGAAGATCTGCTCCCGTTCGAGGGTGGCTACCGTTTTCAGGCTTCCGTCGTCTTCCGTGCGCAGCACTTCCACTTCGCCTTCATAGACCGCCCACAGGAAACGGCCGAGTTCACCCCGTTTGATGATGACGCCGCCGGTCGGAAAATCAATCGGATGGGCGTTTTCGGCAATAAGCGCGATGTCTTCGTCCGGCAGATCGGAAAGAATTTCAATTTTTTTTAAAAACAGGGGCAATTCCATATCACCCTCCCGGCAGGATCAAAATGGGTTTTCCAAGATTTGCGGTGCGGCCATCATAGCACGATTCAATTTTTTATAAAGAAAAAATCACGGGTGCAGGCCGGGAGTCGGTTTTTGCAATGTCTGGATTCCGGCTTACGCAGGAATGACGGCATGTGAAGACAGATCGGAGACAATTAATGGATGCACGGGAAATGGAAAATGGTATAATGCCGCCGCTTTTCCGGATTTGCCTTTTTGATCCGGGGTGCGTGAAGGATTCAGATTCTCTGCAAGGGGGGTATGCTTATGATCAGAGGGAAATTATTGATCGCGGCTGTGCTGGGGATGATCCTGATGACGGCGGTGAGTTTGACGGTTGCAGCGGGCGGTAGAGAGAAAACTGACGGGAGGACGGTGCCGTACGTAAAGATCCGCATGAGTGAGTATCAGAACTTTCTCCAGAACTGGGATGAGAAAAAAGACCCTCTGCTCTATGCCCTGATTTCGACGCCTGCCCAGTATCAGGCTCTTTTCCATCCCGCGCCCACGATGCCGTCCCGACGGCCGTTTGCTCCGGACGAATCCCTGTATAAGAAGGAACAGATTCTGGTGGTCGCCCGGGTGATGCCGCACCCGAAGAATGTGGAGGAGGTATTTGAAATCGAGAAAATGATCGAAAAGCGCGGCAGCCTGTCACTGTATTACAAGTTCAACAACCCGGAGCCTGCGGCCGATTGGCGAGGAAAGATTTATCTGGCCGTCAGGATTCCCAAACGCTCTTACCCAAAAATATTTTTCTTTGAAAACGGGAGACCGGTTGGTGAATTGAACGCGGCGGCGGGGCAGTGGTCGGTTCCGGCCGCCGCGCCGCGGATGGACTGAGCGGGCATAAACCGGCATTCCGGGAAGCGGCGGCGAGCCGAATGGAGCCTTTGTGATGCGTTTTTTCGTCCGGGAAAAAACGAAACCGCCGCTTGCGCACAGGATTCCACCCCGGCGCATAATTCCATTGACAGGCAGGACCGCTTTTTTTATAGTGCGTTCGCTTGTGAAGGTTTCCGATTGGTCCCCAAATGTTTGGCGGGTTTGATGGTTGAATCAGCCATCCCGACAAAGTTGTTCGATTGCCGGATGAGAAAGGTCTGCATGACGCTTTTTCCCGAACATATTGCCGCCTGTCCCGACTGCGACCTGATGCAGCGGATTCCCGTGCTTTCCAACGGCGAAACCGCGCGCTGTCTGCGCTGCGGCCACACCATGGCCGCGGACAGGACCGATTCCCTGAACAGGACCTTCGCCTTCGCGAT
>JAQVQT010000022.1:0-9881 GCA_028701435.1 Smithellaceae bacterium
ATCGCCTCCACGGCGGTTTCGATGGTTCCGTAGGCGGTAATGATCACGACATCGATCTCGTGGTTGATCCTTTTGACCTCCTTGAGAACGGCCAGCCCGTCCATGCCGGGCATTTTGTAATCCAGAAGAATCAGGTCAAAATGATGGGCGGCGACCGTTTTGACCGCCGCTTCGCCGTTTTCCGCCTCCATGACCGTGTGGCCCTCGGAAATAAGAAAATCCCGAAGCATTTCCCGTTGAGACCGTCCGTCTTCCACAATCAGAATATGTAATTTCTGCATGGCGCCCTGTCCTTCAACAATCAGGTTTTGTCGCTTATTTTTTCCACCGGCAGCACAATTTCAAACGTCGTCCCCTCTCCCGGACGACTGATCACGCGAACGTCGCCGCCGTGGCCGCGGATAATTTCCGTCGCCAGAGGAATGCCCAGTCCCAGACCTTTTTCCTTGGTCGTGTATTCCGGGCTGAAAACTTTTTCGATTTCCTCCGGCGTCATGCCGCAGCCGGTGTCCGCGATGCTCACCAGGACGTGTTTTTTGCCTTCACGGCTGACCGAAATGGTGATTTTACCCCGCTCGGTGATGGACTCCATGGCGTTTTTGATGAAGTTTAAGAAGGCCTGTTGAAGTTTGTTGACGTCCATGGGAATGACGGCGGGAGAGAACCGCCAGTGCGTCTCCAGAACAATGTTTCGTGAGGCCGCCTCTTCCGTCATCAGGCTGACAATTTTTTGCAGCACTTCCGTGACGGGGAAATTGCTCAACTCCAGTCTTCTGCTCTTGGAAAAAGAAAGAAACTCTTCGATGATTTCATTGAGGCGCCGGATTTCATCGCGGATGACCGTGGAAAGATTTTTAAACTCCCGGGCCTTTGTTTCGTCCGGAGGGATGAAATCTCTTTTCAGGCGCTGGGTCGCCATGCTGATGGCGTTGAGCGGGTTGCGAATTTCGTGCGCCACCCCGGCGGCCAGCTGCCCCAGCGAAGAAAGACGCTCGGCCTTTTCCAGCCGGCGCTCCATGTCGATAATGCCGGCCAGATGCCGGTTCTGATCGTGGTAGAGCAGCCACATGGACAAAAGAGCGATGCCGACGACGAACAGCATGAAAATAAAAATATTCTGCCGGTTCTCGGCAATGATTTTATCCATGGAACCGCGGTCCAGACCGATGCGGACGATCCCGGCAATCTTTTCTTTCGGCAGATAGGGGTTTTCCAGGATGAAGGGAGCGGCTACATCCAGAATCTTGATTCCCTGCGGGTCCACTTTCCTGCTCAAGATTCCTTTTTTCCCTTTCATCATTTCCTGATCGTTGAGATCCCGGCTGGTCAAACCGGCCGGCAATTCTCCGATATTTCCCAGCAGGATTTTTTGATCATTAAAGACCTGCAGGTAGGCGATGCCGTGGCCTTCGCCCATTTTGCTCATGGCCCTTTCAACGGCGACTTTCAGGCTCCAGTACAACCTGCCTTTTCGGTCCAGACAGAAGACGGCGATTCCACCGCCTCTTTTTAGTTTTACTCCGACGTATCCGATGTCCTCCTTGA
The DNA here is from genome assembly GCA_028701435.1 of Smithellaceae bacterium. GTDB lineage: Bacteria > Desulfobacterota > Syntrophia > Syntrophales > Smithellaceae > UBA8904. Next base: position 1,546 of record JAQVQT010000022.1, read on the forward strand.
TGCGGATTTTTTCCAGCAGTTCAACGGTCGTTGCCTTGCGCCCGTTGATGAACAAATCGCTTTTCGACAGCATGTCGGTTTTAAGGGGACCGCTTTGATAGAGGATATCGCCTCGCATATTCAGAATGGCCACGTACCAAAAATAATGATCTTCCGCAAACTTTTGAAGGTAGGCGTTGCTCATTAATTTCTTTTTCCACTGTTCGTCGATCTGTTGCCCCAGTTTGGTGATGGCATCGTAAACCAGCTGGATGGAATAGGCGGACTCCGCCTCTTTGGCCGTTTTGAGATGGGACGGCATTTTCCCTTTGGCGGCGGCAATGCTTTTCAGATTATCTTCCGTCTGGCGCAAAAGGACGCTGATGGTGGTCAGGGCCTGATCTTCCATAAATCCGACGAGGTTGGTTTCGTTGCGACGGATATCCAGGTAGCCCATCACCAAAATCAGAGCGACCAGGACCGCCGACACGATGCCGACGGCCAGCGGTTGAAGAAAATTTCCGTTGTACGAATGCGCGCCACGCCGAGTGATTGTCTTCGTCTTTTGAAAAAACAACATCATATCCTTACTTTACAAAATTTAAACGGGCACTTTTTCGCTGTTATGGTTATTTGCCGAGCATCATCGGGTTTTTTCCGGGAAAAGTCAACGATAAATGAAAGCTCAAATCGACATTTTTGTCGAAAAATGACAAAAAATGTACCAAACCTATCTATTCGTTATTATTTGATTAAATTTTCCAAGATCAAAATCGATTCGACATTTTTGCCGAATCCGCCGGATCGCAGGAAGGGGCGCTAAAGAGAATTTGTTAATTAAATGCTTTATATATCAATAGCTTACAAATCTGTTCCCGCTGTGGCACGGTATCTGCTTGATAACCAATCAGAAAAAGATATAAGTGTCGACTAAAATATCACGGGCATGATTAGCCGACAGCAAAAATAACCCGGGAAGGTAACCAGGCCTTCACTCTTCTCTCCTGACGGGAGGCTTCCAACAAGCCTCCCGTTTTTTTATCCTTTTTCCTCCGATTCCTTTTTTGCTTTGTTTTTCCGGCGCCGCCACTCTTCGACTCTTTCTCTGATGATTTTTTCATACCCGGCGTCGGTCGGGGAGTAAAGCACTCTTCCCTGAAGTTTGTCGGGAAAATATTCCTGGGGAACAAAAGCATCCTGGTAGTCATGCGCGTATTTGTAGTCCTTGCCGTACTCCAGTTCCTTCATGAGTTTCGTCGGGGCGTTGCGGATGTGCAGGGGAACGGGAAGATACCCGGTTTTATGAATTAAATCCTTGGTTTTTCCGTAGCCGGTGTACAGGGAATTGCTTTTGGGCGCCACGGCCAGATAGACGGCCGCCTGCGCGATGGCCAGTTCGCCTTCCGGCAGGCCGATGAAATGAAACGCCTGCTGGGCGGCCATCGTCAACACCAGGGCGTGGGGATCGGCGTTGCCGATATCTTCGGAGGCAAAGCGCACCATGCGCCGCAGAATGTAAAGCGGGTCCTCTCCGGCAGCCAGCATGCGGCCCAGCCAGTAAAGTGTTGCGTCCGGATCGCTTCCGCGCATGCTTTTATGAAGCGCGGAAATCAGATTGTAATGCTCCTCTCCGTCTTTGTCGTACAGAAGGGCTTTTTTCAGCAGCGCTTCCTCGGCGGATTTCGCCGTGATCGTCCTTTCTTCCTCAGGCAGCGACTGGACCATCGAGGCCGCCGCCTCCAGGTTGTTGAGCGCCGTTCGGGCGTCGCCGTCGGAAATCCCCACGATAAACCGTATGGCTTCGTCGTCGCTTTGGATGGCGAATTTGCCCAGACCCCTTTGCGGATCGGAAAGCGCGCGCTTCAGGATGGCCATCAGGTCTTCTTCCGTAAACTGCTTGAGCAGCATCACACGCGTTCTGGACAAAAGCGGCGCGATGACTTCAAAAGAGGGATTCTCCGTGGTTGCGCCAATCAGCGTAATCAACCCGCTTTCCACGTGCGGCAGAAAAGCGTCCTGCTGGGCCTTGTTAAAACGATGGATTTCGTCGACAAATAAAATGGTTTTCTGCTTTTTGGCCTCCCAGAGTTCCCGGGCGTCGTCAATCACCTGCCGGATTTCCTTGACGCCGGAAAGGACGGCGGAGAAACTGACGAAGTTGGCTTTGGTTTCATTGGCCAGAATTCGCGCAAGCGTGGTTTTGCCGGAGCCGGGCGGCCCCCAGAAAATCATCGAAAAAAGCTTATCCTCCGCGATGGACCGCCGAAGCAGTGTTCCTTCGCCGACCAGATGCGGCTGGCCGATGTAATCGACAAGCGTAAGCGGCCTCATTCTTTCGGCCAGCGGCGCCGTGTCCAATGCGTCATCCGGAGTTCCCTGGCTGAATAAATCCAGATTTTTCATGTTTGCCTCTTTGCTTTCTCCAGAATTTCAATCAAACTGACCAGCTTGTCTTTGGGCTGCGCGTCCGCGAAGCGATTCCACTCCTCCTGCGTCAGGTTTTCTTGGAGCAGCGACGCCACGTCAAAAGCGGCCTGCCAGCAGAAAATAATCCGCGCGCAGGGCAGGTCGCCGGATTCGCGTAAACAATAGGCAAACGTCATTTCGTCGCCCAATTTGGGGCAGCGGGTTATTTTATGATCATGCGGGGTTTTCATTGCCGGCCAGCTTGACGAAAAAAAGAAAAGCCGTCAAGAAATTTTATTTTCCTGACGGCTTTTTGTAGGAAACGGTCTGCCGCCCGCAAGGGTGGTTCAAACCGTTCTCTACACCATAAAATTGACGTCCTTACGGCTTCGGGAAATCCTTAATGGCTTTCAGGGCCCGTTCGATTTCGTGATCCGGCAACTCGTAGGCCTCCAATTTGCCCGACAGATAAGCATCGTAAGAGACCAGATCCACCAGGCCATGGCCGCTCCAGTTGAAAAGAATGATCTTTTCCTTTCCTTCCTCCCGGGCGCGCATGGCTTCATCCACGACGGCGGCCAGAACGTGGTTGGTTTCCGGCGCGGGAATGAAGCCTTCGGAACGAGCCCATTTGACGCCCGCCTCAAAGGTTTTGAGCTGATCATAGGCTCTGGGTTCAATCAGTTTTTCCCGGACCAGATGGCTGACGATGGGCGCCATGCCGTGATAGCGAAGACCGCCGGCGTGAATCGGCGCCGGAATATAGTCGTGGCCCAGCGTGTACATCGGAAGCAGCGGCGTAGATTTGGCCAGATCTCCGAAATCATAGGCGAACGGGCCTTTGGTCATGCTGGGGCAGGACGTGGGCTCCGCTCCGACTATTTTTACTTCTTTGCCGTGGATTTTGTCGCAGACAAACGGCGTGGAAATGCCGGCAAAATTGCTCCCGCCGCCGCAGCAGCCCATGACCACATCGGGATAGAGGCCGAGTTTTTTCATTTGCTTTTGCGCTTCCAGGCCGATGATCGACTGGTAAAGAATCACGTGATTCAGCACGCTGCCCAGGCCGTAGTGCGTATTTGGGCTGTTCACCGCGTCTTCAATGGCCTCGCTGATCGCGATGCCCAGAGATCCGGGTGAATCGGGATGCTCGGCCAGGACATTGCGGCCCGCCTGGGTCAGATTGCTGGGGCTGGCGATGCATTCGGCCCCCCAGGTGTTCATCATCAGGCGGCGGTAGGGTTTCTGTTCGTAGCTGACCTTCACCATGTACACGCGGCACACCAGATCAAACATCTGGCAGGCCATCGCCAGGGCGCTTCCCCATTGGCCGGCGCCGGTTTCCGTCGTCATGCGTTTGGTTCCGGCCACTTTATTATAATAGGCCATGGGAATGGCGGCATTGGGTTTATGCGAGCCGGCGGGGCTCACACCTTCATGCTTGTAGTAGATCTGCACGGGACAACCCAGCAGCTTTTCGAAATTGCGCGCCCGGTAAAGAGGAGACGGCCGCCAAAGGATATATTTTTGCAGGACCTCCTCGGGAATGTCGATCCAGCGCTGGCTGGACACTTCCTGCTCGATGATGTTCATGGGGAAAATGGCCGCCAGATCCTGAGGCGTGACCGGCTGCCCTGTTCCGGGATGCAGAGGCGGCTTCATCGGCGTGGGCAAATCCGCCATGACATTGTACCACTGCCTGGGTATTTCATGATCTTCCAATAACGTTTTGACCTGTTCCATCTCTTCTCTCTCCTTTACAAGAATGTCTCTTGGTTTTCTTTCAGCAAGCGATTCTTGCGCCCGGCCCAAGCCGGGGGCAAAAAAAATGCCACGGGGCTTTTCTTCCCATGGCATTTCTAATCCATTGACGAGTCACGGGAAGGAGCCTCCCTGCCCATGCTCGGTGATTTACAGGAGCTTACGGGCAGACATTCATCGCCTGCCACCACCAGTTTCTGTTTAAAATATTTGTCATCACTTCTTCCATCCTTTTTCGTGCTACGGCTTTCCCCTAACACAAACAAAAAATGAATGTCAAGCCGAATTTTGCACCCGGGAAATGGCTTGAAACCCTGTACACTCCGGACGCGCGGTTTTGCCAACATGCCCTGCCGCCGCCTTGGTTTGCGGGCTTTCCTTAAAAATCCTGTCGGTTCATCTCGTAAAGATGGCTGTCGTGATCGTCCTGAAATTCTTCCCGAATGCGATCGAGTTCCTTTTCAGAAGCGAAAAACGCATCGACCACGACCGGATCGAAATGGCTGCCCCGGCCCTCGAGGATGATCCCGCGGGATTTCTCCAGGGAAAAAGCTTCCTTGTAGGGCCTTTTCGACATCAGCGCGTCAAACACGTCGGCAATCGCCACGATGCGCCCCACCAGCGGAATTTTGCTTCCACTGAGCCCCAGGGGATAGCCGCTACCGTCCCATTTTTCATGATGGGTCAGGGCGACGATTTCCCCCAGGCGGATATGGCCCGCTTTCGACCCTTCCAGAATCCGTCCGCCCATGGTGGTGTGCTGTTTCATAATGACCCATTCTTCTTCGGTCAGCCTGCCGGGTTTGAGGAGAATCCGGTCCGGAATGCCGATCTTGCCGATGTCGTGCATCGGAGCGGCATAAAGGATATACTCCACGGTTTGATCGTTGAGGCCCAGGGTTCTGGCGATGGCGGCGGAATAATGGCTCATGCGCTGAATGTGGGCGCCCGTGTCCTCGTCCTTGTACTCCGCGGCGCGGGTCAGGCGGTAAAGGGCTTCCAGCGACATCGCCTTGATTTTTTCAAAGGCTTCCCGCAGATCCCGGGTCCGGCTGGCCACTTCCGCCTCGAGCTCCCGCGAGTAGTTGCGCATGTGGTCGTTGTAGGCTTTGACCTTGACCAGAGAAGCCACCCGCGCGCGAATTTCCGTTTTATCGACCGGCTTGGCAAGAAAATCGTCGGCGCCCGCCTCGAGCGCCCTGATCCGGTCTTCCACTTCCTGCAGCGCCGTCACCATCACGACGGGAATGATTTTGGTTCGATCGTCCGATTTGAGGATGCGCGCCACCTCAAATCCGTCGAGCCCGGGCATCATGACATCCAGAAGGATGACGTCCACCGGCGCTTCGCGCACTTGGGCGAGGGCTTCCTCTCCGCTGCGGGCGAACGCCACTTCGTATCCCAGCGGCAGAAGCACCGCCTCCATCAAACGCAGATTGCGGTCCTCATCGTCCACCACCAGAATTTGAGGCTTTTTCTCCATTACGATTCCTTTCCGGCCGGTTCACGTCCTGCGAAATAGCCCGCGATTCTTTCGAGGAATTCCGTTACGTGCACGGGCTTGGCGATATAATCGTGGCACCCCGCCTTCAGCATTCTTTCTTTATCGCCTTCCATGGCGTTGGCCGTGAGCGCCACCACCTTGATGTCCCGGGTGGCTTCATCCTCCTTGATCCGCCGCGTTGCTTCGATGCCGTTCATGACGGGCAACTGGATGTCCATCAGAATGAGGTCCGGCAGGCCCGCTTTCGCCATGACCACCCCCTCCCGCCCTTCAGTTGCTTCAAGGATTTCGTATCCCTTGTACTGAAGAATATCGCGAAACAGTTTCAGATTGCTGGGATCATCCTCGACAATCAGGATGCGTTTTTTTCCGGTATCGGTCATATTTCCTTCCCCGGGCAGCCGTCAATCGACGGGCCTGCCTCTCTTTTCGTCCTGCGTGACGGGAATTTTGAATATGAAAGTGCTTCCTTTATCCGGCCCTTCGCTTTCCACCCACAGGTTTCCGCCGTGCAACCTGATCAAATCCCGGCTGAGCGGAAGGCCCAGACCGGTGCCGGGGGTTTTGCCCTGACGGGAGCCTTCGACCTGGAAAAAAGGATCGAAGAGCTTTTCCCGGTGTTCGGCGCTGATGCCGATGCCCGTATCGGCAACGGATACCTCCAGAAAGGGGATGATTTTTTCCGAAGCGCCCATCCGCGTGTCCGCATCGGCCGAAGGCCGCTCCTTGACGATGCGGGCCGAAAGCCGGATCGACCCTCCATCCGGCGTGAACTTCCCCGCGTTGGACAGGAGGTTGTAGAGCACCTGCCTGACCTTGCGCAGGTCCGCCACGATGATCAGATTTTCAACATCGAAGGCGATGTCGCGCTCGATGGAAATGCGGTGCCGCGCCGCCTTCTCCTTGACCATGATCAGACTGCCGCTGATCAGGTCCCCCACGGAAATTCTGGCCGGTTCGAGGTCCATCTTTCCCGCTTCCACCTTGGACAGATCGAGAATATCGTTGATCAGGGAAAGCAGATGCCTGCCGCTTTCCAGAATATCGCTGACGTATTCCTCCTGTTTTTCGGTGAGCGGGCCGAAGAACTGCTCCTTGAGCACCTCGGAAAATCCGATGATCGCGTTGAGCGGCGTGCGCAGCTCGTGGGACATGCCGGCCAGAAAGTCCGATTTGGCGCGGTTGGCGTTTTCCGCCGTTTCCTTGGCCAGTTTGAGTTCTTCCTCATATTTCAGAAGCTTCGTGATGTCTTCCTTGACGGCGACAAAGTTGGTGATTGCGCCGCTTTCGTCGCGCACCGGTGAGATGGAGGCGCTCTCCCAGTAAAGCTCACCGTTCTTTTTCCGGTTGCAGAAGGTGCCGAACCATTCCCGCCCGGAAAGAATCGTTTCCCACAGTTCCGCATAAAAACTTTGGGGGTGAATGCCGGAGCTAAGCAACTTGGGTGTTTTCCCGATCGCTTCTTCGGGCATGTAGCTGGTGAGCTGTGTGAAACGGGGATTCACATACTGGATCTCGCCTTTCACGTCCGTAATGACGACCGTGGCCGGGCTCTGTTCGACCGCCCGGTACAGTTTTTTGAGCTCCTCTTCCGCGCGCTTGCGCTGGATCACGATGCCCAGTTGAATGCCGATTTCATCCATCAGGTTCATCAGCGTCGGACGCGGCTTTTCCGTTTGCGCGGAAAAAAATTCCAGGACGGCCGCGACTTTCCCTCCGACCACAACGGGGAAGCCAAAGGCGCCGCGGACATTGATGTCATGAGCCAGTTTCTTGCGCAGAAAGCCGGGATGCGTGCCGACGTCCTCGATCCAGACGGTTTTCCGGCCGGCAAGCACTCGTCCGACCATGCCGATGCCCGGTGTAAAGACCGTCTGCGCCGTCACCTCGCGGAAATGACGGAAGCGGTCTGCGTCTTCCATATACCAGATGTCCGTGGGAACCAGTCTCTCGGACTGACGCTCATCGGCGACGTAAACATGGCCCACCGGCCAGCCGGTATAGCGGGCGATTCCTTTGATCGCCATCCGGAATACGTCGTCAACCGTCGCCGCGGTGTTGGCCGCGGACGCGACGTCTTTGAGCAGCTCCATTCTCCGCTCGCTCTCCCGAAGGTCTGCCTCGGCTCGTTTGCGCATGCTGATGTCGCGCGCGATACCCAGCGTGTAGAGGAATTTTTTGTCGGGGCGGTGGATCTCTCTGTCGGCAACATCCCAGTATCCCCGGGTGGACAGTTCGACAAACGAATAGCTGAGCGCGTGGTCCTGTTGCTGCCGGTTCCGGCTAAGCAGACGCACTTCGACATTTTTCGCCCGGCGGTCTCCGGTGCGCTTTTCAGCCAGAACGCCCCTGACCTTTTCACGATCGTCCGGATGGATGATTTCTTCAAACGGCGTTCCGGTCAGTTCCTCGGGGCGCCAACCCAGTTGCAATACGGCCAAGGAAACGAAATCGATGGTTTTGTCGTCCCGAATGCGAAAGATGATGTCCGGCGCCAGGTCCACAAGAACGCGAAAACGCTCTTCACTCTCCCGAATGGCTTTTTCCGCTTTCTGCCGATCGGCCACCTCTTTCACGAGTTCTGCGTTTCTCTCTTCAAGCTCCCGCGTACGCAGGGCGATGAGCTCTTCCAAATGGTCGCGGTGGCGCTGCAGTTCTTCCTCTGCCTGTTTGCGTTCGGTAATAT
>JAQVQT010000022.1:9981-14361 GCA_028701435.1 Smithellaceae bacterium
TCGGCCACCTCTTTCACGAGTTCTGCGTTTCTCTCTTCAAGCTCCCGCGTACGCAGGGCGATGAGCTCTTCCAAATGGTCGCGGTGGCGCTGCAGTTCTTCCTCTGCCTGTTTGCGTTCGGTAATATTCTCATGCGCCACTACGATTCGAATCGGTCCGGGGCTCTCAAAGCGTGTCACTCTTCCCACGAACCACCTCTGTTCGTCAGGGGAATGGCAGGGGTATTCCAGGGAAAATTCCTTTTTTCCGCCGCTTTTCACCGCCCGAATGCCTTCGGCAAAGGCCAGCGCCAGTGTGCGGTCTTCCCCTCGTGCGGCGTCGCAGACCGACAGATAATTGGTTGTCCCGCAGTTGCACCGGAATACGGGCGGATTGGCATCAGCAAAGTCCTGCCAGGCTTTGTTGACGGCCAGAACCGTCCCGTTTTCATCCAGCACGGCAATATGGGCGGTGAGCGCGTCCATGGTGGACCTGGCAAAGCGCTCCGATTCCAAAAGCTGATTTTCCACGCGCAGGTGCTGCATCCGGTTGACCAGCAGCATGCCCAGGAGCGCCGTTCCCAGCGGATAAACGAAGATCAGCGGCAGGATCATTTTCGCGACGACTTGCAGGGCCGTTTCCCAGGGAAGCGTAATCAGCATCAGGCCCAGCATGACCCCATGGACGGTCAGCCCGAAAAGGACCAACTCCCGCCAGGACATGCCCGGCAGGAAATGAAGGCGAACTTGACGCCAGGCAAGGCCGATCAGACCGGAGGAGAGAATGATGCCGATCCCGCCCCAGGTTCCTTCTCCTCCCTGATTCACGCGGAGTGCGGCCGTCATCCCCATGGCGATGACGGTGGGAATCCAGCCGAAGAACAGGCCGGCAATGCCCAGCAGGACCGAACGGGCGTCAAAAACGATGCCGGGCGCAAACGTCCACGGGATCAGCATGATGGTGATGCCGATGATGCCTATCGCCAATCCCAGAAGCACCTGCCGCGACACCGGTGGTTTTTCCAGCCGGCGGCCGCCGGCCAGATCGAAGAGAAAGGCGACGGCCAGCAGCAGCGCCAAGTTTTGGATCAGATCGAGAAAAGGTTCATTATACATAGTAATAAATAGAACCGTCCCCTTTTATTTAATAGAACCGTCCCCTTTTATTTTTTACCGAAATCTTTTTTGCGCTTGTTGAAGAAAAAGGACTCGCGGGATTTGGCGCCACCGGCATAGCGCTTTCCGGAATAATCCCTGCTGCCGCCGCGTTCGGCCATGTCGATGCGCACGCGGCGCTTGTCATATTTTTCTTTCGCAAAACGGGCAACCAGAACTTCGGCCAGGGCGGCGTCCACTGCAAAGTAGGAATTGCACAATTGCACGTCCACGTCATCGATGCGCAGATGGGCGATATTGGCCGTCTCGGTGAGATAGGCCGCAAGCTTCCTGGCATTGAACCGCTCCATCTTGCCCAGATTCACCATCATGCGCAGCCTGCCGCCTTGCGCGGCTGCGGTGCGTGCGGCGGGCGGCTTTCCCTCTTTCTTTTGCGAAACATTGATATCAGCGGCATCGCGGTAGTAACTCAAAAAGCGGTTGAACTCCTGAGAAACAAACCGCGCGATGAGGTCATCCTTGGTAAGCGACTTCAACTGCTCCAGCGCGGCGGGCAGAAACGGATCGATGTCCGCGTGCCGGATTTCCGTATTTTTCAGTTTTTCCACCAGGTGCAGCAGTTGTTTTTCGCAAACTTCCCTTCCCGTGGGAACTTTGACCTGCTGAAATTTCCTGCCGATCTGCTTTTCAATCTGGCCGATGCGAAAAGCTTCCCTGACGTTGACAATGACGATGGAAACGCCCGATTTGCCCGCGCGCCCGGTGCGGCCGCTGCGATGCGTATAGTCTTCAATATCGTCGGGCAGATTGTAATTGATGATGTGAGTCAAATCGACCACGTCGATGCCGCGGGCAGCTACACCGGTGGCCACAAGCAGCCGTATATTCCCGCTGCGAAACCGGTTCATCACCGAGTCTCTTTGCGCCTGCGACAGGTCGCCGTGCAGGGCGTCGGCATTGTAGCCGTCTTTCATAAGGGCGTCCGCCACTTCCTGCGTTTCCGTGCGCGTCCGGCAGAAAACAATGGCGTATATCTCGGGATAATAATCGACCATGCGCTTCAGCGCCGCATACCGGTCTTTGGCGTGAATCACACAATACTGATGGGTAACATTTTCCGCGCCGGTGTTGCGGGCGCCGACGGTGATTTCCACCGGCTTTTTCATATAGCTGCGCGCAATGGCTTCCACCCCGCGCGGCATAGTGGCGGAAAAAAGCAGGACCCTTTTCTCTGCGGGAGTGGAAGCCAGCACCCCGTCCAACTCTTCTTTAAACCCCATACTGAGCATTTCGTCGGCTTCATCCAGCACCAGCCAGCGAATGGCCGAGACATTGACTTTCTTCCGTTTGAGCATGTCCAGCATTCGGCCCGGCGTGGCGACGACAATCTGCGCGCCCGCCGCCACCTGTCTGATTTGGACCACTATATTGGCGCCGCCGTAAACCGGTACGATGTTTACATTTTCCACATACTTGGCCATCTGGGTCAAATCGTCCGTAATCTGCAGACAGAGTTCGCGTGTGGGGGCCAGAATCAAGGCCTGGGTTTGTCCGGAGGAAGCATTGATCTGCGAAAGGATCGGAATGCCAAAGGCCGCCGTCTTACCGGTTCCGGTATGGGCCAGAGCAACCAAATCGCGGGTTTGTGTAAGCAAAAAAGGGATCACCTGCTGCTGGATGGGCATCGGAGTTTCAAATCCCATTCCGCTGATGGCTTTCAAAATTCTTTTGTCGATATTCGATTTGCTGAATGTTGTCATTTCGGCTTGCATGATAGAGCCTTGCTTTCTATTCACATGAATTGATTTCTATGGTTATCTCTTCGCGAGTCGTTTGACAATGAAAATCAGCTATGCTAGAGAAAACCTGCATGACCGGCGGGTTTTCGCCATGAAACGAATTCAGGAGATCGCGCAGAACTGATTTGAATAACAAGGCTTTTTAGACAGCGCACCTATAAAACGTTAAGGAGAATGAGATCATGACCCAAAGTGAATTCAAAAAGATCATTGCCAACGCCATCAAAGCAGAAGTCGCCGCCAATAAATTCTACAGCAGCGTGGCCAAAAAAGCGAAAGACGCAAGCCTCAAGAAGCTGTTCAAAGAACTGGCCGACGAAGAAGCCCAGCACCGGCTCACGTTAAAAGGCTATCTGGCAAAGGGATCCGAAAAATTTAATTTTTCCGAATCGGCGGATTACAAGGTGGCCGACGAGCTCCCCACGCCTCCGTTGACGCCCGACCTGAAACCGGTTGACGGTTTGGTCATCGCCATCAAGAACGAACTTGCCGCCATGCAGATGTACACCCAACTGGCCAAAGCAAGCGCGGACAAGGCGCAGAAGAAAGTATTTCAGGAGCTTGCGTCGATGGAGCGCGGCCACAAGAAAAAACTTGAGGATTTATATACGAATATGGCATTCCCGGAAGCGTGGTAGCGCTGCCATATTTCTTATGGTTTCGTCCGGGCGCCGGAACAGGCCCCGGCAACAAAAAAGTCAGGGCGTTGCGGCCCTGACTTTTTTGTTGATCGCCTGAGCGCTTTACCGGTAATATCCCGTCCCGACAACCCACCCGAATGGTTTAAAGAGCAGAACATAGGATCGTTTGGGCAGAGGCGCGGCTTCGCCCTTTTTGGTAAACAGGTATTCGACATAACCGCCGGTTTTGCCCCGGGCCAGAAATTCCTTCACGTAGAAAACGCCTTTGGCGTCGCGGTCGGCCAGCCGGTTGCGGCCTTCCGTATCCTTGCGCCCGTAAAGCACTACGTTGACGCCTTCGGTCGTGTCGGCCCAGAAATATCCTTCCTTACCGTAGCGCAGCTCCCGCAGCAGGCCGGCGGCCAGTTCTTTTGCTTTATCCCTGCTCATTGCCCCTTTCTGCTGCCGGGCGTGAATCGCCGCCAGCATGCTGACCGCGGTTTCCACCTGGCTTTTAATCAGCGCGTCTTTAGCGCCGTCCGAAAGAGCCGCCGGCTGCGCCGCAACCGACATACAAAAAATCATACTCAGCAACCCTCCCAGAACCGTCAACCAGACCTTGCGCATAGCTCCTCCTTGATAAGATCATTTTTGTTTCAAAGGCTCAATGCCTTCCTTACACATGATTTTGCCGTCTGCGCCGGCGCGCCTCGCCCATGGCGTCTGCGGCCAGCATGGCCTCAAGAACTTTCTCCGGCGTAACGTCGCCCGCTTCGTGATGAATGCACTCTCCGGGAGCACAGGCCTTGCAGGCTGCTTGGCGGATCATCTCACGGCTTGCGTCCGCCAGGCCGATGTCGGAAAACG
>JAQVQT010000022.1:14461-17175 GCA_028701435.1 Smithellaceae bacterium
TCAAGAACTTTCTCCGGCGTAACGTCGCCCGCTTCGTGATGAATGCACTCTCCGGGAGCACAGGCCTTGCAGGCTGCTTGGCGGATCATCTCACGGCTTGCGTCCGCCAGGCCGATGTCGGAAAACGTCGTCGGCAGGCCGATTGCTTCACAAAAACCGTAAACGGTTTGCATTTCGTCCGGCGGGGCATCCGCCAGGTGCAGACCGGCGAGGACGCCGAAGGCGACTTTTTCGCCGTGATAAAAGGCGTGGGTTCCGGGAAGCGCGGTCAGGCCGTTGTGAATGGAATGGGCCGCCGCCAGACCCGAGCTTTCAAATCCGAGGCCGGAAAGCAAAATGTTCGCTTCAATGATGTGGCTTAGGGCCGGTGTGACGATATGCTGCAGAGCGGCCATTTTCGCCGCGGGACCGTAGGAAAGCAGCGTATCATAACAGAGCTTGGCCAGATGCAGACCTGTCAGCGTGCTCAATCCGCCGCACTCATTGGGCGATTGGGTACGGTCGCAGGACCGGGCTTCAAACCAGGTGGCCAGTGCGTCGCCCATGCCGGAGATCAAAAAGCGCACCGGCGCTTCGGCAATCACCCGGGTATCCACCAGCACGATTTGCGGATTCATTTTCTGATAAAAGACGGATTCAAAGGTTCCCTGCTCCGAATAAAGGACGGCGCAGCCGCTGCAGGGCGCGTCGGTCGAGGCGATGGTGGGAACAATCATCACCGGAAGACCCGCACGGTCCGCGGCGATTTTGGCGGTGTCGATGGCCTTGCCCCCGCCCATGCCGACCAGAACGTCCACCCGCTCACGGCGAAGGACGTCCGCCAGCCGGCTCAATTCCTTTTCGCAGCACTCTCCGGAAAAAGGTTCGACGAGGATCCCGCGGGTTTTTAAATCCTCCCGGTAAGGGGCCAGGCTTTTGTTTAGAGCGGAAGGAGAGGCCAGAATCAATCCCTTCTTGCCGAAATGACCTATCCAGTCGGGCAGTTGCGCGAGCACACCCTCACCCTGTATGTATTTTCCCGGAAAAACCGCTTTTAAGAACATCAGTTTGCTCCTTTGTCCTGGTTGGGACCGCCAGCCGGCTATGTGTTACACTAGAGGCTTCGGAAAATCAAATAATCCTGATTGAATACCGAAACAAATTGTGTTTAAACGCATAAACGCCACACAGGAAGATATCATGAATCAACCATCCAGGCCGGTCGAGATCGATTTCAATTCCGAATTCCAGCGGGCGATTGCCCTCATGGAAGATACGCGAAAAAATATCCTGATCACCGGGCGGGCGGGCACGGGGAAGTCAACGCTGCTCAAGTATTTCCGTGATACCACCCGAAAGAAAGTGGTGATTCTGGCGCCGACCGGCGTGGCGGCGGTCAATGTTGAAGGCCAGACGATCCATTCCTTTTTTCATTTCAAGCCGAATGTGACGCCGGCGTCGATCAAACGAAAGAAAAAAGGGGAAAAGGACCGACCGACCCTCTATCAAAAGCTGACCACCATCGTCATTGACGAAATTTCGATGGTTCGCGCCGATCTGCTGGACTGCGTGGATAAATTTCTGCGCTTCAACGGTCCCACCGATAAACAGCCGTTCGGCGGCGTGCAGATGATTTTTATCGGTGATCTGTATCAACTGCCCCCGGTCGTCTCGTCGGCGGAACGCGACATTTTCAAAAGCCATTACCCGACGCCCTATTTCTTCAGTGCAAAAGTGTTTGATCAACTGGACATCGAGTATATCGAACTGGAAAAAGTGTACCGGCAGAAAGACGATGATTTTGTCCGACTCCTCAACACGATTCGCAACCGCTCCGTGACGGATGACGATCTGGCCCGGTTTAATTCGCGCTGTGACCCGCTCTTTGAAGCGCCCCCGGGCTCCTTTTATCTGTCCCTCACCAGCACCAACGATCTGGCCGACGCGATCAATGAAAAGCGTCTGGCCGAACTGCCGGGAAAAATCTGGAAAGCCAGGGGACAAATCGAAGGTGATTTCGGCAAGGAATACCTGCCGACCGCGGTGGATTTGAAGCTGAAAAAAAACGCACAGATCATGATGTTGAACAATGACCCTTACGGCCAGTGGATCAACGGCACCATCGGCAAGATTCGCAAATTCGAATCCGATGACGACGGCGAGGACGTGATTGTGGCCGAACTGGACAACGGCGACACGGCGCGCATCTCACCCTACACCTGGAAAATCTACCGGTTTTTCCTGAAAAATGAAGAGCTGCGCTCGGAGGAGGTCGGATCTTTCCGGCAGTATCCGGTGCGTCTGGCCTTTGCCGTCACCATTCACAAGAGCCAGGGGAAAACATTTGAAAACGTCGTGATCGACGTGGGACGGGGCACCTTTGCCCACGGTCAGATGTACGTGGCGCTGTCGCGCTGCACGACCCTCGACGGCATTATCCTCAAAAAACCTCTTCAAAAAAGCCACATTCTGATGGACTGGCGCGTGGTGAAATTTCTCACCAATCTCCAGTACGCCCGGGCCGCCAAAACCTTCAGCCGCGAGGATAAAATGAGATTGATTGAAGCGGCGATTCTCGAAAAGAAAAATATCGAAATCCTTTATCTCAAAAGTCAGGACGAAAAATCGCGACGGACGGTGAGGCCCCTGTTCATGGGAAACATGGAATACAAGGGCTACCCCTACCTGGGCCTGGAAGCCTTCTGTCTGGAGCGGAGGGAAAAGAGAATTTTCAA
>JAQVQT010000172.1 GCA_028701435.1 Smithellaceae bacterium
GGCCTTGCAAAATGGGCCAGGTTTGATTAAAAAAAGAGACACCCTCTTAATGACGGCTTGTACCGTACAGGCAGCCGGCAAATCAGGAGAAGCCCTATGAAAAGAAAAACATTGAAAATGATCGGCGCGGGATTCCTTTGGGCCGCAATGCTATTTGCCGCTGAAGCGGCTGTCTGTCTTGCCCAGCAGCCGAAAGCGTCGGCAAGTCCCGAGAAACCGGAAATTTTTGTCCAGTTGGGGCATTCCGGCACGATCCGATCCGTTGCCTTTACTTCCAACGGCGCTTATCTGGTATCCGGCGGCGATGACCGAATGGTGAAAATCTGGGAAGCAGCAACCGGAAAAGAAATCAGGACGCTGCGTCATGACGCGGGAGTCAAGGCGATCGCCACTTCTCCCGATAATAAAACGATTCTTGCCGGTGATGAAAAAGGAAATATCACCATCTGGGAACTCGCCACCGGAAAATCCCTGGGAAAGCTGGCTTTTAAATACATGGGGGAGATTCATTCGCTGGCTTTTTCACGGGATGGCAGGCACGCCGTTGCCACCGACTTTTTCAAGCTTGTTTACTTTGATGTGATGGCAAAAAAAGAAGTATTTGCTCTGGACAGAGGGCAAGAAAAGATTGCCAAAGATTTAGCCGCTCAGGTCAACGTTGCCGCCTTTACAAAGGATTCACGCTACCTGGTGTTAGGAATGAAGATCATTGACGACACCTATAAAAGCCAGGGCATCAGCATCGGGATTTACGATACCCAAAGGAAGAAACGTGTAAAAAACTTTGAACTTTTAAAGGGTGATGCCGAGATTTATTCCCTTGCGGTTTCTCCCGACGAAAATTTCTTTCTGGTTTCCGCATCACTTGCTCGATCCAAGGACATGTTCGAGAAATCAGGAAAAGTGTTTGTCGTTGACGCTCAAAACGGGGGTATCCTCAAAGAGTTTTCCTTTCCTGAACCGTTTTTTGAAGCCGCCTATTCTCCCGACGGTCATCATGCGGCGATCGCCAACTACGGGGAAATCACAATTTACGAAACGAGAAACTGGAATGTCCTTCGAAAAATTCCCGCGCACTCGCCTATGGCTTTTTCGCCGGACGGACACTCTCTGATTTACGGCAATGACAATACGTGGGCCTACTATGGTCAGTGGGTTCACAAAACCGGTCTGGATGTAATCGATATCAAAACAGGAAACAAAATCAACCGTTACGCGGCGAATGTTGACCAGGTGACGGAAGCCTCTTTTGCGGCGAATGAGAGAGAAATCATGTCCCGAAGCTGGATTTTGCTGAACTGGGACAGACAAAATGGAACGCCGAAGAAGCCCCTCATTCTGAAAGATGAGGCAAACCGAATGATCACCGCAGGCGCCGCAAGCGAAGACGGGCGATACCTGATCGTCGGCAACGATTACGGAAGCTACATCTATCACACCACCGACGGCCGGATGCGCAAAATGTGGGACAAATCAATCTTCCGGCCTGATTTCACACCGGACGGCAAAATCCTTTTCTTTTCCACCTATGACAGAAGGATCATTCTGTGGGATATTGAAAATAACCGGCAAATGAGACAGTTCGCCGATTGGGGGCAAAAGGAAAAACTCTTTATCGATTTCAATAAAATATCTCCCGACGGCCGTTACGCCGTTGTTTTGTTTCATGACTACGAACAGCAAGGATCGAAAACCACCATGCTTGTCTGGGATGCCAACACCGGGAAAGAAATCAGACGGCAGGAGATCAAAAACAGCATCTTTTCTCTGGTCCTTTCACCGGATTCCCGTCACATCCTGACCGGCGAATCACAATACGGCGTCCATGCAGGCAAAGATAAATACGGCGCTGTTCTGCGTTCCATAACGGACAACCGAATCGTCAAAAGATTCCCGGGCCACACGGACATGATCAAGGCGCTGGCCTTTTCCCGCAACGGTGAATTCATTCTCAGCGGAAGCTGGGATCAGCAAATTATTCTGTGGGAAGTCAAAAGCGGCAAAAGAATCAAAACCTTTACCGGCCACGCGGGAATTATCTATTCGCTTGAATTTTCTTCGGACCATAAGAATTTTGTGTCGACCAGCCACGACAATACCGTCCGTCTCTGGGACATTCCCGCCGGCAAAGAGATCGCGCAATTCATATCTTTTGTGGACGGCGAATGGATTGTCATCACGCCGGAAGGCTACTTCAACGCCTCGCCGGGCGGCGCAAAACACCTGAATGTCCGCCTGGGGAACCAGATCTATTCCATTGATAATTTTTATGAAGCATTCTTCAACCCTGTTTATGTCGCGTCCGTTTTGCAGGGAAAGAAAGTGGAAGCAACCGCCGACATCCGCAAGGGCATTCAATCGCCGCCGGAGGTCCGGATCCTCTCGCCCCAGCCCAATGAACGGTTCAACACCGACACCATTACCATCAAAGTATTGGCGAAAGACACGGGCGGCGGCATTAATGAAATTCGCCTTTTTCACAACGGCAAGGCGCTGGGTGACGACCAGCGGGGCGTGAAACTCGTCAGCCGAGGCGGCGAAACCATCAGGGATTTTCAGGTGACTCTGGTGGACGGGGCCAACATTTTCCGCGCCGTGGGTTTCAGCTCCGACCGCACCGAATCCAACCCCTATGAAATGACCGTTTCGCTGGCCGCGCCTTCCAAGGAAGTATCGCTTTATGTTTTTGCCGTGGGCGTCAATAAATACCGCAATCCGGCGCTGAACCTCAACTATGCCGTGCCGGACGCCAAAGGGATTGCCGGATTCTTTCGACAGCAGGGCCGGCTCTTCAAGAAAGTAAACATCATCGAAATTTACGATGAAGAAGCAACCAAAGAAGGCATTCTTGCCAAACTGCGCGAACTGGAAAAAACCAATCCGCAGGATGCCGTGTTGATCTATCTGGCCGGTCACGGCGAAAACGTCAAGGATGTCTGGTATTTTATCCCCCATGAACTGATCTATCCTGAACGTGAAGAGCACGTCCAGACCAAAGGAATATCGTCCGCGGAACTGGCCGCGGCCATGAAAAATATTCCGGCGCAGAAAATATTGATGCTGGTTGACGCCTGCAAGTCGGGCGCGGTCCTGGTTGCCTTCCGCGGCTTTGAAGATCGCAAGGCGCTCTCTCAGCTTTCCCGCTCCACGGGAACGCATGTTGTCGCGGCATCCACCAAAGACCAGTTCGCCGCCGAGGTGAAGGACCTGGGGCACGGGGTGTTCACTTACACTTTACTGGAGGGTTTGAAGGGAAAGGCCGCGGGCGGCGGCGACACCGTCACCGTCCGCAGACTGATGGGTTACATTGAAGAGCAGCTTCCGGAAATCACAAAAAAGTACAAACAGGAAGCGCAGTTCCCGGTGGTGGATTCCCGTGGAATGGATTTTCCGCTGGTGATCGTGAAATAAAAGCACGCCGAGGGGTTGATTTCCAAGAGCCGCTCGCCTTCTCAATGCAATATCTGGAACAGGGAGTTGCGCCGGCCGATCGGTTTAGGAACGGCAGTGTCAATCAAATGTCAAGGATCAAGATTTTCCCGGCGCACTGGGCCGGCCTTATCTGCGGAGGCGGAATTTCTCGGCCGCACCCTCGACACCGGAATGCAAACCCGGGCTCTGCCGAATGTTGAGCTGCTTGGCCTCGTCCTCCACCTGCGGCCTGATGGATTCGTAAATTTCAAAGAGGCTGCCTTTCCCGTCTTTGAGGGCTTTGAGAAAATAGTAAGTGAAAATCCCGTGCTCTCTCGCTTGCGAGGATGCCGCGATTTGATTTCCCTGTGTCGCCGTCATGACAACCATGCGGGCGGGCAATACCGAGGATGTTTCCACCAGAACGAGAGGCCGCGCTCCTTTGGCCAGGACGCTTCTGCCGCCGGTCCCGGAAAAGCAGGAGTCGATCAGGACAATGATTTCCGCGGCCGGCAGACTTCCCAACTTGTCGTAAAGCCGCTGAAGCGGATAGCCCGTGTCTTCCAGATAGTTCGGATCTCCGTCAAAGGGCACCAGGTAAGCGCTTCTCGATTTGGGCTCGGGCGCGCCGTGGCCGGAGTAGTAAACGATCACCCGGCTGTGTGGCGTGACTCTGTTGGGCAGCCAGGATTCGACGGCTTTCTTAATCGCCGCGAAGGTCGCCCTTTCATTGGTGATCCATTCCATGTTTCTCCGGCTCAAACCGAGAGACAGCAAATAGTCTTTGACCAGCCCCGCATCGTCGGCCGAATACTCGGATGACGGCAATGTCTGATATTTTTCAATGCCGATGACGACGGCCATGTCGTCTTTG
>JAQVQT010000173.1 GCA_028701435.1 Smithellaceae bacterium
TGCCCGCACCGCGCGTGTAAATCCCCGCAAAAAGCGGCAGCACCGTGCAGGAACAAACCGCCAGCACGGAGCCGGAAACGGAGGCTACGGAATAAGACAGGATCTTATTGGCCTTCGCGCCGAAATATTTGAGCACCGCCGCCTGCGACACAAACACACTGATCGCCCCGGCGATGAAAAACGCCGGAATCAGGCAGGTGAGCACGTGCTGGCGGGCGTAGTCCTGAAGCATCATAAACGCTTCCAGGCCCGCCTGCCGGATGAGAACGGATTCCCAGGGAATAAAATAGGCGCCCAGAAAGATCACCGCAATCCAGGCCAGTTTCTGCCACTCTTTCATATCTGCCTGCCTCTGCTAAATGGTAAAATATTTGCGTTGAAATTGCAGGGCGACCGTGACCAGGCCGATCATGACCGGTACTTCCACCAGCGGGCCGATCACGGCCGCAAAGGCCGCGCCGGAGTTGATGCCGAATACCGCAATCGCCACGGCAATCGCCAGTTCGAAATTGTTGCTGGCCGCCGTGAAAGCCAGCGTCGTGGTTTTGGAATAATCCGCACCCATCTTCTTTCCCAGATAAAAGGAAACCAGGAACATCACCACAAAGTAGATGAGCAGCGGAATGGCAATGCGCACAACATCCAGCGGCAGGCTGATAATCAAGTTGCCCTTCAGGCTGAACATCACGACAATGGTGAATAAAAGCGCAATCAGCGTCAGCGGACTGATCAGCGGCACAAAACGCGAATGGTACTTTTCTTTTCCCACAAGCTTGATGCCCATCAGACGGGTCAGCGCGCCGGCGATGCAGGGGATGCCCAGATAGATAAAGACGCTCTCAGCGATCTGCCGAATGCTGACATCCACCACGCTGCTGGAAAACCCGAAATACGGCGGAAGAACCGTGATAAAAAACCAGGCAAACACGCTGTAGAAAAGAACCTGAAAAATACTGTTGAAGGCGACGAGGCCCGCCGCATATTCCGTATTTCCTTTCGCCAGTTCGTTCCAGACAATGACCATCGCAATGCAGCGCGCAAGACCGATCATGATGAGGCCGACCATATATTCAGGCTTATCCGGTAAAAACACAATTGCCAGGATAAACATCAAAACCGGTCCGATAAGCCAGTTTTGGACCAGCGACAGTCCAAGGACTTTCCCATTGCGGAAAACTTGCGGCATTTCCTCATATTTCACTTTGGCAAACGGCGGATACATCATCAGAATCAGCCCCGCCGCGATGGGAATATTCGTGGTCCCAATCTGGAACAAATTGATAAAGGCCTCCGTACCGGGAATGAAATAGCCCAGCCCCACCCCTACAATCATGGCGGCAAAGATCCAAACCGTGAGATAGCGATCCAGAAATGACAATTTTTGTCCGATATCTGCCATCATAAATTCCCCTCTGCGGGGAACAATTTAAAACCGTTCCCTACGAGATGTTTGAAAAGTATTTCATTAATCTATCTTTGATGTCGTCGCGTAACCGGCGAAACTCACTTAAGACTTCTTCATTCGTCCCCTTTGCCTTAGCCGGATCGTCAAATCCGATGTGCGTCTTTTTTGTCCCGCCAATGTAAAGCGGACAGGTTTCATGGGCATCGCCACACAGTGTAATCACCTCATCGAATGTCTGTCCGTCAAATTCTGAAAGATTCTTGGAGCGATGCCTTGAAACATCAATCCCGATTTCCTTCATCACCTCTATGGCTGTCGGGTTCACAAACGAGGCTTGCGTTCCGGCGGAAAAAGCTTCCAACCGGTCGCCCCAGAAGTAATTGGCGATCCCTTCGGCTATCTGCGAGCGGCAGGAGTTCGCCGTGCATAAAAAAAGGACTCGCTTTTTCATCCATCATCCTTGAATAAGCCAGCCTGTGATCTGCTCCGCTGTTGGAATTTTACCCGCCGCCTTCACCTTGCCGTCAATCACCAGAGCCGGCGTGGTCATCACACCGTAGGCCATGATTTTCTTAATGTCCTCAACCTTGGAAATATCCGCGCTGACCCCCTGCATTGCAACGGTTTCACGGACAAGTTCTTCCAGCTTGTGGCATTTGGCGCAGCCCGTTCCCAGTATTTCAATCTTCATGGCAGCCTCCTATTTTTTGCAGGATTTCATGATTTTTTGATGATCCGCGGACCGGGCGGCCAGGACATCTTCCACGCAGCCGATAAAATCCATAACACAGGCGCAGCGCAGGGAATAGTAAACGCAGTTCGCTCTCTTTTCATCCGTTACCAGTCCCGCGTTTTTTAAAACGCTTAAATGCTTGGAAACCGTGGACGTGTCCGCCCCAATCATTTCCGTAAGCTCGTTGACGCAGCGTTCCTGCTTTTGCAGCTCTTCAATCATCATAAGACGGCTCGGATGCGCCATCGCCTTCAGGATCTTCGCCCGGGCTTCATACCGCGGCCGCATGGTTTCTTTCATAGCCGGTTACTCCTTTCTTATTTGGCCATATAGCCAAATAGCCACGTTCTGTCAAGAAGGAAGAGCGAAAGAATTGAACGCAAAGGAAAGGGCCTAAAAAAACAGGGAGAGACGTTTTTCGTCTCTCCCCGGATGTATCAAAGACGATGCTGTCGCTTCGGGATCAGTCCAGAACAACCATGACCCGGCACTTCTGCAGGAAGGCCAGGTTCTGTTTTGCGGAGCGGATCAATTTAGCGTCATCGTTGCTGATGACGAATTCCGACATCCCGGCGCCCTGAGCGCGGACAGCCTTGACGGTCAGCGGACTGTTCGTTACTCTGGCGTTGCTTTGTGCGGCGGTCAGATCACGGGCATAACCGCAGATACCCTGCTGCATGGCATACGTTTTATTCACAATCAGCGTCCCGTAGACTTCGGAACCGTTTTCATCAAAAATCTTCGGCGACATGGCCGGGCGAGCCTGAAGGCCGCGGCCGTCGATCACCAGACCGGTATAGGCTTCATCCTTCGGCGCGTACCTTTTGGAAAAAGGCAGCGGCTTGTGCTCCCGGTCTTGCTTTTTATCATCGGCGATCGCCTTGGGCAAAACGGCCCTTGCGACGCCCGAAAGCGGCATGCGCACGGTCACTTCCACGGTTCCATCCGACAGATATTCCTTTTTTACAATCTGCGCGCCCTTCACCATGCCGGAGACGGCCGTCTGAATCACGTCGCTCTCCACGGCGAAATCCTTGACAGTCGTCTGGGAATCAATCTGAACGCCCTGCACGGTTTCCAGCAGGTTTCTGAAGGCATCGACCTGCGCCGCCCGCAGCGCCATGGGCCGTGCCTGAGGCCTTCCGTAAAAGCGCTCCGGCGGCGCGCCGGTTCCTACGGATTCGATGTACCCATCCTCGTAATTGATCAGCCCCTTGTCCCCCACCTGATTGGTGACCTTGGAATCAATGATTTTTGTCCAGTCCGACATGCCGACTCCGCCCTCCTGGGCAAATACAACAAAAGCGCAGAAAAAAAGCGCGCCTGCCGCCAGAACCATTCCCGCTTTACGCAGCGTATTCATAACGAACCTCCTTTTATTTTCAACAGGACTGTTTTTTTTGCTGATGCCGAATGTTTTATACCACAGTTCGAACCAAAAAATGATTTTTTTTCCGTCGGCACGGCCGCTGCGCAATCGTCAAACCACGGTCCTCATCGACCACGGCCGGCGGGAAGGCAAGAAAGCCTCCTTGCATCAACGCCACAAATTGATTGAAAAATGAAAAACTTTCCTTTACAAATCCTCACATGATCCTCTTTGGCGAAAAATCGGGAAAACGGCTGCCCGGAATGGGTTGTTTGCTTGTCCTGGCGGCTCTTCTCTCGCTTTCCTCCTGTGCTGCGCGCACAACCGTCGTGGACCGGCTTACGCCTTATGTTCAAACCGCGACAATGGAAAACGTCGAACAGGTTCTTCTGGTCACGGAGGAGAGCTTTCTTTTCCTGACTTCCCAAAAGATTTACCCCCTGGAGAAGACGGACTCATCCTGGCGGCAGGCCATGGCGCCCATGGACACCGTCATCGGTAGAAACGGTTTCGCGCCGCCCGGCGAAAAACGCGAGGGAGACGGGCGAACGCCTTCGGGGCTCTTCCGAATGAAAACCGCTTTTGGTTATCTTCCGTCCGTTCCCACTCGAATACCCTACCGTCAGTCTCAGGAAGATGATCTGTGGATCGATGACCCGAACGATCCGGATTACAACCGCTGGGTCAAACAAAACCAGACGAAGGCGGCTTCCTACGAAAGAATGAAACGCGATGATGATCTATACAAATACGGGATCGTGA
>JAQVQT010000174.1 GCA_028701435.1 Smithellaceae bacterium
GGTTTCCGGCGTGAGAGGCCAGCGTCCTAACCACTAGACGATGGGACCATGAAATGCGTTAAATACGGACGATGCGGCTTGGAACTCCGGGCGCCGCCGATGGACGATCCCTCCGGGAAGAGTGGAAAGTCGAGCGTGCTTACCTAGTCAAAGTGCCGCAAAATGTCAAGGCAAAATTGCCGCCGCCACCCTTCAAAGGGCCGCATCATGCCGCGGCGTGGCCAACCTGCGTCCTGATCAATGCCGCTTGGCGATGTATTCCACGGCCGCGTTGATTCTTTGCGCCACCCGATCTTTCCCCAGGGTAACCATGACCTCGTCAATGCCGGGGCTGACGGTTTTTCCGGTGAGCGCGACCCGAAGGGGCTGGGCGATCGCCTTGAACTTGATGCCTTTGGCCTCGATAAAGCTTTTCAGAAACGCTTCGATGCCTGCCTTGCTGAAATCCTCAATGCCCGGAATGGCAGCGGCGATGAACTTTAAATGCGCCGCGACGTCGGGGGTCAGAAACTTCTGCGCGGCTTCAGCCTCATACGTGATCTGACCGGCAAAGTAAAATTCCGACGCCTGCGCCAGCTCCACCAGTGTCTTGGCCCGGGGCTGCAAATCCACGATGATCTTCCGAATGAAGGATTCATCGCTTACATCCGCACCGGCGGGCCACAGGGGCTTCATTTCTTCCGCCAGTCTCGCCGGGCTTGCCTCCTTGATATAGTGGGCGTTGAGCCACAGTAGTTTTTCAGGATTGAAAACGGCGGGCGATTTGCCGACTGCGTCGAGCGAAAATAGTTCGATCAGCTCTTTCTGGGAAAAGATTTCCTGGTCTCCGTGCGACCAGCTCAGGCGAACCAAATAGTTGACCAGCGCCTCCGGCAGATAGCCCATTTCCTTGTAGGCCATGACGGAGGTGGCTCCGTGGCGCTTGCTCAAACGGGCCTTGTCGGATCCCAGAATCATCGGAACATGGGCGAACTTCGGAACCTCAAACCCCAGCGCCTGATACATCAGAATCTGCCGTGGAGTGTTGTTGACATGGTCGTCGCCGCGGATGACATGCGTGATGTTCATCATCGCGTCGTCAATGACAACGGCAAAATTATACGTGGGATACCCGTCGCCGCGCTCGATGATCAAATCATCCAACTCTTCGTTATTAAATACGATATTTCCCTTAATCAGGTCTTCCACGACGGTAACACCGGCATCCGTGCCGCGGAAGCGGACGACACAGCCCGGTGATTTTTTCAAGCCTTTCTCACGGCAGGTGCCGTCATACTTGGGTTTTTTTCCGGTCGCCAGCGCCTCTTTTCTTTTGGCTTCCAGTTCTTCGGGTGTGCAGGTACATACATAGGCTTTGCCTTCCTCCAGAAGCTTTTGCACCATCTGACGGTGCAGATCCACCCGCTGGGCCTGAAAATGCGGTCCTTCATCCCAGTTGAGCCCCATCCAGCTCATGGCGTCCAGAATCGCCTTTGTGGATTCGTCCGTGGAGCGCTGCTGATCCGTGTCTTCGATTCTCAAGACAAATTCACCGCCCTGGTGCCGGGCAAAAAGCCAGCTAAAAAGGGCGGTTCGGGCTCCTCCGATGTGCAGATAGCCGGTCGGGGACGGGGCAAAGCGGGTGCGAATTTTGGCGGTCATAATGTTTCCCTTAATTTTTGCGCTGTTATAGGGTGGCGACGAATCATTTGTCAAGCGGCTTTTGCCTTTCGGCAAGCAAATTATGCTTGACAATACAATCATTTTATCATTTACTTCCCCGCTCAATTGGCGTTGGGGTTATTTTAACAGGGCTGCAAGATTCAATGTCTGATTCTTTGAAAATTAATCTGGCCATTCTCCCTGAAGAGGGCCTCCGGCTGACATTTTCCGAAGGCAGCGTCTGGTTTCAGGGATGCTTTTCCGGTGGAGAGTTGCCGGAATTTTCACTGGTCAGCGCGGACGTGGACTGTTTGATTACCCGCTCGGGCGACACCATTTATGTCCGCGGAGACCTCAGGGCGCAAATGTGCCAGGAATGCAGCCGCTGTCTGGAGCCCACAACGTTTTCCGCGGGCGGACCATTCGCCTATACGCTGGTCCCGGAAAAAACGGAGACAGCGGAAGATCTGGAACTTTCCGCCGAGGAGCTGGAAACCAGCTACTATCGCGGGGATTTTATCGATCTGGCACCGATCATTTGCGAACAGATTATTCTGCTGGCGCCGATGAAGGTTCTCTGCGATGAAAATTGCAGGGGTTTATGTCCGCAGTGCGGCATCAATTTAAATACCGGTTCCTGTACCTGCCGTTCGGAAAAGGTCGATGACCGTCTGGCGGTGCTGAAAAAGTTTACAGTAAAAAATTAATTTAATCATGAGGATAAACTATGCCAAACCCAGTAAAAAGACATTCTAAAACCAGACGCAACATGCGCAGGGCGCACGATTTCTTGAAACAGCCTTCTGTGTCGGTTTGCCCGCAGTGCGGGGAACCGAAAATGCCCCACCGTGTCTGCCCGAATTGCGGCACGTACAAAGGCAGAGAAGTGATTCCGGCGGAAAAGATGGACTAACGCTGTTCGGGCAAGTCGTTTTGCCCCTGCCGGTTTCCAATGACGCGCGGGGAAGCGCTTTGGATCATTTTAACCTAATCTCGGGCTTGAGGAGGGATGCATGTCATTAGAAGAAAAAGTCATAAAACTCGTCACGGAACAGTTGGATGTCACACCGGAGCAGTGCAAGCTGGAAGCCTCTTTTATTGATGATCTGGGCGCTGATTCCCTGGACCTGGTGGAACTGATCATGGAAATGGAAGAAGCGTTCGGCGTGGAAATCGCCGATGAAGAACTGGAAAAAATCCGGACGATTCAAGACGTCGTCGATTTTCTCCGGAAAAAGGGCGTCAATTAATTCGCGAGCAGGGGTTATGCAATGAAAAGGCGTGTTGTGGTAACTGGCCTCGGCGCCGTGACACCGCTCGGCAACACCGCCGCGGAATCCTGGGCGAACGCCGTGGCGGGAAAGTCCGGCATCGGCCCCATCACCCGGTTTGACGCATCCGCTTTCGCTTCCCGCGTCGCGGGCGAAATCAAGAATTTTGATCCGCTGCAGTTTGTCGATAAAAAAGAAGTCCGCCGCCAGGACAAATTCACCATTTACGCGCTCGCGGCATCTCAAATGGCGATGGACGACGCGGCGCTGACGCTCGGTCCGGATATTGCCGAGCGCGTTGGCGTGATCATCGGCTCCGCGATCGGCGGCGCTGCCACCTTTGAAGAAGAAGCCATTGTGCTTCATACCTCGGGCCCCCGCAAAATTTCCCCCTTCTCCGTTCCGGCCATTCTGGCCAATCTGGCGTCCGGCCATGTTTCCATACGCTTCGGCGCCAAAGGCCCCATCAATTGCACCGTGACGGCCTGCGCTTCCGGAACGTCGGCGCTTGGCGACGCTTATAAAATCATCGCTCACGGCGACGCGGACGCCATGATTGCCGGCGGCGTCGAAGCCGCGATTACGCAGCTGGGCGTTGTGGGATTCTGCGCCATGCGCGCGCTGTCTCTGCGCAACGACGAGCCGGAAAAAGCCAGCCGCCCCTTCGACAAGGGACGAGACGGTTTTGTCATCGCGGAAGGCTGCGGTGTTTTGATTCTGGAAGAATTGTCTTTCGCACTCAAACGGGGAGCAAAGATTTATGCGGAGATCGTCGGATACGGCTGCACATCGGACGCCTATCACCTCGCCGCGCCGCCTCCCGGACATGAAGGCGCCGGACGATGCATGAAAGTGGCGATCCAGGACGCCGGCCTGCAACCGGCCGATATTGACTACATCAACGCCCACGGCACATCCACTCCCCTGAATGATCTTTATGAAGCGCAGGCAATCAAGGCGCTTTTCGGCGAGCACGCGAAGAAACTGCTCGTCAGTTCGACCAAATCGATGACGGGCCACATGCTGGGAGGGACGGGAGCCGTGGAGGCGATGTTTACCGCCCTGGCGCTTCAGGAGGGCGTCATTCCGCCCACCGTCAATCTGGACGATCCCGATGAGGAATGCGATCTGGATTTTGTGCCGAAGATCGCCAGACGTGAGAACATTTCCACCGCTCTGTCCAACAGCTTCGGTTTTGGCGGCGTTAATGCCGTTCTCGTTTTAAAGAAATATACGCCATAGTTTTTTAAGAAGGAGTTTTCATTCATGTCTTTTTTGAATCAGGTCGATCCGGAAATTGCTCATGCCATTCAGTTGGAAACCAGACGCCAGGCGGGAAAGCT
>JAQVQT010000175.1 GCA_028701435.1 Smithellaceae bacterium
ACTGACGCTTGATATAGCCTTCGTACTTGATTTCGATCTCAATCTGCTTTTTCACAAAGCGGTCGTCTTGCGGCTCCCAGCCGGGGAAACCGTTTAAATCGTCATAGGCAATTTCATGCCTTTTCAAGAGACCGTAAAGATTGGTAGCCTGTGTAATCGGCGGTGAAGGCAGAGAGACCAGCTTTTCATTGATGGCGGGCGACGGTTTAACGGACGTGGATTTGAGCTTCCGGATGCCCTCTGCAATCCGTTTCTTTTGATTCTGAAGATCCAGATAATGGGCGCGGCCCACCAGTCCGAGCTCGCAGCCCCGGCTCATCAGGCGGAGGACGGCATTGTCCTCCCGCAGAATCAGCCGGTACTCGGCCCTCGAGGTGAACATGCGGTAGGGTTCATCCACGCCGCGCGTGACCAAATCGTCGATCATCACGGCCATGTAAGCCTCGGAGCGGTCCAGGACAAAAGGCGGCGCGCCCGTGAGTGCCAGCACGGCGTTGATTCCCGCCCAGATGCCCTGCGCGGCCGCCTCCTCATAGCCGGACGTTCCGTTGATCTGGCCCGCCAGGTACAGGCCGGAGATAAGCTTGGTCTCCAGTGTCATTCGAAGCTGGGTCGGCTGGACAAAGTCGTATTCTATGGCGTAGGCGGGCCGCATGATTTCGGACTGGTCCAGGCCGCGTACACTGTGAACAATGGCGTACTGCAATTCGAGCGGCAGAGAATTGCCCAGTCCCTTGGCATAGACTTCCTGCGTGTCGAGTCCCTCGTGCTCCAGCACAACGGGGTGGCTCGTTCTTTCGCCGAACCGCATTACCTTGTCTTCAAGCGACGGACAGTAGCGCGCGCTGACGCCTTTGATGGCGCCGGAATAAAGAGGGGACTGACGAATATTGTCGCGGATGATGAGATGGGTTTGCTCGCACGTTGCGGCAAAATAAGAAGGCAGGCGCTCCGTCCGCAGAGAGGAGGTCGTAAAAGAAAAAGGCGCGGGGTCGGGATCGCTGTCCTGGCGTTCCAAAACGGAAAAATCAATGGTCGAGGCTTTCAGGCGCGGCGGAGTGCCGGTTTTCATCCGGCCCATTTCAAAGCCGAGCGACGCAAGCTGGTTGGCAAGCCCCACAGAAGCCAGTTCCCCCGCCCTTCCGGATTGCGTCTGCGACCGGCCGATATGGACCAGGCCGTTTAAAAAGGTGCCGGTGGTGATGACGACTTTGCGTGCGCCGTAAAAATGGCCGCTGGTGTCCAGAACGCCGAGAACGTAGCCATCCTCGACGACCAGGGATTCCACCATGGCCTGGCGGATGTGCAGGTTGGCCTGATTTTCCACCGTCGCCTTCATGGTCAGGCGGTAGAGCTGCTTGTCGCACTGCATGCGGGTGGATTGAACGGCCGGACCCTTGGAGGCATTGAGCAGGCGGAAATGCACGGCGGTTTTATCCGTGATCCTGCCCATCTCTCCGCCCAAAGCATCAACTTCCTTAACGAGCTGGCTTTTGGCAAGCCCGCCGATTGCCGGATTGCAGGACATGAGCGCGATGGAATCGAGATTGATGTTGAAGAGCAGCGTCTTCGCGCCCATGCGCGCCGCCGCCAGCGCCGCCTCGCAGCCTGCGTGCCCGCCGCCAACCACGATAATGTCGAATGAATCGGACAAACTATTTGCTCCTTACGCCATGTCCCTGAACGTAAAATATGTGAAAAAGTCATCTCCTCAAAAACGCGTCATACCTCTATGCCGGTATCCAAACGTATTCTCCGTGTAAAAAGAAGCCGCCCCACTTGTTTCTGGATTCCATGTCGCGCCGCGCTTGCACGGAATGACGAAAGGTGTAATATGCGAACTTACGGTATGGACTTTAAAAAAACAACAAAAAAAGAGGCGCGCGTGGCCAAGCCGGATTTCTGGAAAAACACCAAACGCTATTACGATCTGAAAAGCTACTGGCGCAACCGGTTCGGCTGCACGGTCCATAAACTGCAGATCGACGCGGGCTTTACCTGTCCCAATCGCGATGGGCGCGTGGCCACTGGCGGGTGCATCTACTGCGACGGGCGGGGATCGAAGCTGCGCCAAATCGGGGCTCTTCCCTCCGTGGCCGAACAGATTGCATCCGGCAAAAAATATTACAAGCCGTCCGCGTCAAAATTTGTCGCGTATTTCCAGACCTTTACCAACACCTACGCTCCGGTAGAAAAGCTGAAAGTACTCTACGACGAGGCGCTGGCCCAGGAAGATGTCATCGGCCTTTCCATCGGCACGAGGCCGGATTGCCTGCCCCCGAAGGTTATCGATCTTCTGGCGGGCTACGCGAAACAGCATCACGTCTGGGTGGAACTGGGGCTTCAGTCCGCTTCCGACCGGACGCTCGATTTCATTAACCGGGGACACAACTTCGGGCAGTTTGTCAAAGCCGTCGAAGCGCTCGGGGGCAGAGGATTGAACATCTGTGTTCATATCATCATCGGCCTGCCCGGGGAAAGCGACGACGAGGTGTTGAACACGGCTAAAACACTAGCAGCCCTTCCGGTCAACGGCATCAAAATTCATTCTCTTCTGGCGCTCGACGGCACAAAAATGGGTGATATGTACAAACAGGGAGACATCCCCATGATATCCAAGGAAAAATATGCGTCCCTCGTCGCGGATGTCCTGGAGCTTCTGCCGCCGGAAATGGTCATTCAGCGCCTCACCGCCGACGGCTACCGGGATATCCTTCTGGCGCCCGCCTGGGCGCAAAACAAGCTGGATGTACTCAATGCCATTAACAAAGAGCTGGAGAGAAGAAACAGTTATCAGGGGATGCGCCGCAGATAAAAATGTAAGGAATCTTCTATCCACGCCGGTTTTTTTCTTCGCGTCCATTTGGCGAACCGCAACTTTTCCCCGATATAGAATCCTCTGTATGCCCTGACCGGATCTCCGGGAACTTTGTAATGCGCAGGCATTGCCTGCGCAAATTCCGTCAACCCCAAGGATTCAAATTTCATCGTCTTCACCTGATCCAATGCATGAATCGAAGCATGCTGTTCGGATTTCCGGTATCGGTATTGGTATTCACGATTCAGCGCTCTTGCCAAGCTGATCAGCCATTGAAGGTTGTCGTAGGATTGGCCGGCCCAGAGAACACAGGGGTGCTTGGTGTGCGTAGATTTGTATGGCGTTGCGTAGCCTTTCTGGTTGAGAACGGTGCAGACGATCTGTGTGCTCTCCAGAATCATCTTCACCACGTGTTGATCGCAATGATAACGCGCACACTTTTCAGCATTGAGGTCGAGAACGAAGATGTTCATGTTTTCAGGGCACCTTACGAAAAAAGTGTGCCATACCCCCCTTTCTTGAACACATAAATCGCCCATCCCATCGTTTCCCGTCCCCACCTCAGATACGCTGTCTTGCCCTCGCGCACTCGTTTCAGCACGGTTGCCACATCCGGATCATCCCGATGGTCACTTGCCCAAGTTTCCGCGGCATACCACTGCAACCCTTCATATCGATCCCAGTCATCTTGGCTGCTGACGAGCGTGTAGATCGCCTCCAATCCGTATTCTCGCCCGGCCTCTGCATTCTGATCATGTGTTCCGAAGTCGCTGCGCGCCGCTCCGATCGCTTCCAAATACTCTCTTTCCGGTTCATGCCGCCAGTACGGTTCTCCCACAACGATCCAGCTTTCCGGGGCTGCCATCTTCGTGAGCGCGTTGAGCGTCCCCCGATGCCCGCCATAAATCCAGCTCGCACCGATGCAGGCCGCCAGATCAAAGCTTTCCAAGGTCTCCGGCGCATACTTGGCCCCGTCCATCTCCAGGAAATGGAGTCGGGCATCCGGAACACGTTCTTGATGCTTCCTACGAACATCCGCAATGCAGTGGGGAGAGAAATCAACGCCTGTCCCTGTCATTTGCCGGTGCCGCTCTGCAAGCCTGATGAGAAATTCGCCCTTGCCAGTGGCGATATCAAGCACGCGCGCCCCAGGCTTCAGAGGCAGAAGGGTGATCAGCTGTTCAAGTTTCTCCAGACTCATCGGATTGCAGAGAATATGCTCCCGATGCGTGATGTCAAAAAACTTCCACATGTCCATGCGTATGCCTCCTTTTAAGTGCGCTGGGCGAGCGACAGCTCGAAACGCTGTTCGGTGACATCCGTTCCCCATTGCGTGCCGCGGTGCTGTTCGGCAAGAGTAAAACCGGCCTTTTCGTACAGATGCCGAGCCGCGTGCAGGCCCTCAAAGGTCCAGAGGTAAACCCGTGGATATC
>JAQVQT010000176.1 GCA_028701435.1 Smithellaceae bacterium
AAACATCCGAATCCATCCGCGCCCGATTCTTCCCGACGCCCTATCTTTCCTGCATGGTCGAGGGCTGCGCCGAGCAGGGCCTGGACGTTACGCAAGGCGGCGCCCAAATCAGCTTCACCACGCTGGAGGCCGTGACCTACGCGACCACCGTGGATTCGCTTCTGGCCGTCAAGTATCTGGTCTTTGACAAAAAAGTCTGCACGCTGCCTCAATTGGCGGACGCGCTTCGGGCGAACTGGAAGGGGCATGAAGTGCTTCAGGCCATGGCCAAAAACCGCGCCCCCAAGTACGGCCGGGACGACGATGAGGCGGACGAACTGGCGCTGCGCGTCATGCGGCTCTGGTGCGAAGAAACATGGCGGCATCGGACCCAGTCCACCGGGCGCCGGTTTCGCCCGGGAATGCTGAGCTGGAACTACTGGGCGGGCGACGGCTACATCATGGCGGCCAGCGCCGACGGACGCACCAAGGGCCAGTTTCTCTCCAACGCCATTTGTCCCTCCAACGGAGCGGATACGCACGGTCCGACCGCCAACGCCAATTCCGTCGGGAAAGTGCTGGGGGGCAAAGCCGAAGACGGCCGGGGCGACTGGCTGGACTATCTGAACGTCCTTCCGAACGGCGCGAGCCACACCATTACATTCAATCCGTCGATTCTTCGCGATCCGGTGCACAAGGATAAATTCAAGGCGTTTCTGAAAGGCTATACCCAAAACGGCGGAACCGCGCTGCAGATCAACATGCTGGACCCCGGCATGCTGAAAGACGCGCAGGATCATCCCGAAAACTACCGGCATCTTCTCGTGCGGATCACCGGCTACAATGCCTACTTCACCACCGTGGGAAGGGAACTGCAAAATGAAGTCATTGAACGGGTCAGTCATCAGCAATTTTAAGGCGGAAAGCCCATGACGTCTTCCAAAGGAAAAAAGGGGCTGGTTCTGCAGATTCTCCGCATGTCCACGGAGGACGGACCGGGAATTCGCACCAGCGTTTTCTTCAAGGGTTGTCCTCTTAGCTGCCTGTGGTGCCACAATCCCGAAAGCATCAGCCCAAAGCCCCAGATTCAGTGGCTTCACACGGGCTGCATCGGCTGCGGCAACTGCGTGGAAACCTGCCCGGAAAAAGCGCTGGAGAAGACGGCCGACGGCATCATGATCAACCGCCGGCTCTGCACGGGCTGCGGTCTGTGCGCGGAAGAATGCCCCACGACCGCCATGGAGCTTCTGGGCAAAAAATGGAGCGTTCCCGATCTCGTCCGCGAGCTGGTCAAGGACCGCGTTTACTTCGAACAGTCCGGCGGCGGCGTAACCCTGACCGGCGGAGAAGCGGCCCTGCAGCACGAATTCTGCCTGCCCCTTTTGAAAGAATTGAGAGCCGTCGGGATTTCTACGGCCCTGGACACCTGCGGGCAGGCGCCGCAAAAGACGCTCGCCGCCCTTTTGCCGTACGTCGATGTTCTCCTGTATGATCTCAAGGAAATCGATGAGGAAAAACACAAAAGATTCACCGGCGCGGGCAACGCGAAAATTCTGGAAAACGCCGTCTTCGCGGCGCGCTTCAAAAAAGACCATCCATATCCCAGGACGCTGTGGATTCGAACGCCCGTCATTCCGAACGCGACGGACACGCCGGAAAACATCGCGGGCATCGGCCGGTTCATTGACGAAAATCTGAAAGGTGCGGTGGACCGCTGGGAGCTATGCACCTTCAACAATTTATGCAGGGACAAGTATAAACGGCTGGGGCTGAACTGGACATTTGCCGACACGGAACTTATGGAAAAAACCGTCATGGAAAATCTGGCCGACGTCGCGAAAAGCGCGGCTCCGAAGACGAACGTCTGCTGGAGCGGATCGACGAGACTGGAAAAAAGCGCGGATGCAAAAGAACCGCCGGAAAAACCGAACAAACGCAAACCGGTTTGCGCCGGCTGATTGCAAGGGAAAGGAAAATACTCATGACCATCAAAAATCGTTTTTCCGAATCGGACATGAAGGCCTTTGCGCCCTCGGAGAAAGTCGGCATCATCGCGACCGTGACGCCGGAAGGACTGCCGCACCTGTCGCTTCTCACTTCGGTGATGGCCTCAACGCCCACGCAGTTGACGATCGGCGAGTTCAGCACGGGCGTGAGCAAAGCCTATCTGCGGCAGACCCGAAAAACCGGTTTCGCCATTCTGACGCTGGACAAAAAACTCTGGCGGGGAAAAGCGCTGTGGACCCATTTGAAAAAAGAAGGCCCGGAATACGAAGTCTATAATCAGCAGCCGATGTTCCGCTACAACACGTATTTCGGGATCAACACGGTCCACTATCTGGATTTAAAGGAAACCACAGAAGGAGCGCCGCTGCCACTGGCCTCCATCGCGGCGTCGGCGATTCTGACCCGAATCGCGAAAGGCGCCGCCGCGCAAAGCACGAAAGTGAAGGCGCTTTCGCCGTTCGGGAAAAATCTGTTCGACCGCCTGGACTCCCTCAAATTTTTATCATTCATTGACGACGACGGATTCCCGACCATCCTCCCCGTCATTCAGTGCCAGGCCTGCGATGAAAACCGTCTGGCGTTTTATCCGGGCGTATTTGCCGAAGAGCTGAATCGGCTGAAGGCGGGAAAGACGATGGCGATTTTCGGACTGACCATGCAAATGGAAGATGTTCTGGTCCGGGGCGTCTTTCAGGGCTATGCCCGGCGCCGGGGCATCCGGCTGGGAACGCTGGATATCGACTGGGTCTATAATTCCATGCCCCCCAATCACGGACAAATCTACCCGCCGCTCCCTCTGAAAGCGGTAGTCCATTTCTGATTTCGTTTTAGGCGCTACCGGCTGGAACGCACCGGAAGAACCCGAACGTCGCGATCCAGCCCCTGATGCGAACAGACGCTCTGGCCGCTGGTGAAGGACAAGATGAAAGCGTAGTAGCCGGCCATATCATACTGCGGCATCATGGAGATGCAGGTATCCGACGTCCACGGGCAGCAGCCGGAGAGGGTGATAAGGGATGTGGCCATGTGAAACCCCCGGCCGTCGCGACTAGAGCCGTCGTACAATCCCGCCAGTTCATTCTTCGTCGGCATCCGCCAGTCCGTGTACCCGCCGGCGTTAAAGCTTTCACAGAAGGACTTGGCGCCGGCCCAGTGAATATCGGCTCCGTTGTCTTTATCCGCCCACATCAGGCCGCTGCCGGTATCCAGAACGGTCCCGTCGTCATAGGCGACAAACCGGCCGTCCCTGCCGGTTTCACCGGCCGCGGACGCGGATCCGACGCAGACGAAAACCCCCAGTAAAACCCATGCGATCAGTATGATTCCCCTTGTTCCTTTCATGATGCTCCTCTCTGTTCGGCTACTTTTGGAAAACCCCTTCCATCACGATTTCATCCAATTTTTTACGCGGCGAAGGAAACTCCCGGGCCTGAAGATAATCGGGAAGCTCCTCTTTGTTCCCTGGTTGGCCCACGGCAATCATCGCCTCCACGGCGTAATCATCGGGCACCCGCAGCACTTCTTTGGCCTTGTCGTAGTCAAATCCCTGCATGCAGTGAACCACCAGATTTTTCAGCGACCCCTGCAGGGCGAGGCTGACCCACGCGGCGCCCGCGTCATACGAATGCGTTCGCGCGGGTTTTCCGGAATCAAACGTGGTTTTGGAAATCACGGCAATCAAAACGGCGGCGTCTTTCGCCCAGATTTGGTTCCCCTCCGCCAGCAGATCAAAGAAACCCTTCCAGCGAGGCGTGCTGCGGCGAGCGTAAATAAACCGCCAGGGCTGATTATTGTTGGCGGAAGGCGCCCAGCGCGCCGCCTCAAAAAGGCATCGAAGCTCTGCATCATCGACATCCTCACCGGACATGGCCCGGGGAGACCAGCGATGAAGAAATATTTCGTGGACGCCATTTTCCTGCTTGCGAAACTCATTGATATTCATTGATTACCCCCTATCGTCTCGTGATCCGGCCTGTTTACTCACCGATTCAGGTTTCCCCAAGCTTTTCCTCGCCCGATGGCTGCCGCAGAGTCCTGTTTTCAAAAAGATTAACCGGTTTTCTTCAGAATGCAAGCCTTTTTAGAAATAGTGGAGGTGGAGCTTGACTTTCCGGATTGAAAAATATATAAGGCGCAACTTGCTGAAACGCCGAAGGCTACGAAAACAGCGTCCCCATCGTCTAGAGGCCTAGGACACGGGCCTTTCACGCCTGTAACTGGGGTTCGACTCCCCATGGGGACGCCAATAATAAAA
>JAQVQT010000177.1 GCA_028701435.1 Smithellaceae bacterium
TGATTGCCCGCAGGCCGCTGATTGACGAGCTGGGCGGTTTTGACGAGGACTTCTTTCTTTATGGAGAAGACGAGGACCTGGCCTGGCGCATCCGCGAAAAAGGCTTTTCCATCGGCTATATTGAAGAGACGGAAGTGCTTCACTGGGGCGGCCAAAGCGAGGCCCGAACGCCGCCGCCGGAGCTCTTTGAAAAAAAACTTTGCGCAGAATATCTGTTTTATACCAAGCATTACCAGCCGCAAACCATCGCCAGAATCAAACGCTCGCAGCGGCGAAAAGCGATTTACCGACTCATCACGCTTTGGCTGACGACCCCTTTTTCCCGGGACCGACAGGCCCATGAAAACAAGACGCGATGCTACCGGCTGGTACTGGCGATGACCCGGTCCTGAAAAACCGGCGGTGCCGGCCAAAATCTTCTTGACACCCGCTGGGGGACTTCCTATCATGCACTTGCTGACCGTTTCAGCATATTCTTCGGATGCGAGGCCCGGAAAATTTCCATGAAAACAGCCGTCAAGGTTATCGCCATCAATCTGATCGGCGTCCTGATCATCCTAGCGCTCTACGAAGGCTTCCTCTTCGCGCTGATCGGCCACCCGGATCTGTTGAGAAAGTGTCCGATGGGGCTCAGAAACAGCATTGGCTACCTTTACAACAATGGAGACCGGCGCATCATCCAGTTTTCGCCCGACTGCGCGAGGTTTGACAAAAATCTCGGCTACACGCTCAAACCGGGCCAATGCATCTTCTCGGGAAGCGAATTCAGCAACACATACTGGGTCAACAGCGCCGGGCTGCGGGACGACGAGTCATCGCTGGATCATCCCGAGATCATCGTCACCGGGGACTCTTTTGCCATGGGATGGGGCGTGGAAAAGGAGGAAACCTACGCACAGCTCCTTGAGAGAAAGACACGACTGCGGGTTCTGAACGCGGCGATCTCTTCCTACGGCACGGCCAGGGAGATGCTGGCGCTCAGAAGAATCCCGACGGACAGGCTCCGCTACCTGATCATCCAGTATTGCGAAAATGACCGGGAGGAAAACCTGTCTTTTTACCTCAACGGCAACACGCTCAATACCATGAGTGAGGATCAGTACCTGCGTTACGCGTCTCTGGACGCCCGGGACAAATCCTATTTTCCGGGGAAGTATCTGAAAATGCAGATTGAAAAGCGCGTTAAGGAAAGCAGGCGGAAAAAATCACAGACATCCAAACCCGTGGACCTAGACGAGGTCGATCTGTTCATCAACGCCATCACGCAAAGCGGCGTGAATCTGAAACGCGTTCAGCTCATTGTCTTCGTGATGAACGGCCGGATCGCCGACGACAACCGGGCGTTCCCGGCGGCGTTGAAGAAGAAGATCGCCGACGGCAACTACCCTGATTATATCCGCCGGATGATTGTTCTGGACCTTTCAGACGCTTTGAACGAGAGCAATTTTTATGTCCTCGACGACCACATGAACCGTTCCGGCCACGAGATCGTCGTGGATGTTCTTTATCAAACCCTATCCCGTTGAGGCGATCCCTCCCTAAGGAAACTTAAACCCATGCAAAAAAAACAACCAAAGCAAACACGATATCTGGAAGATCTCATTTTCCGGGGAGAGTTTCGTTTTCATCACCTGGCCGTCGCGGGCATCGATAACGAGGCGGTGGCGCGGATTTTTTCCCCCGCCATTCTCCGGGAGGAATACTGTTTGTTTGCCAACGCCATCGCCGATGGCGACGGGTATTTCCGGATGCTTCATGAACGGCTGACCGCCGCTCTGGAGAAAAGACAGCCGCTGCCGGTGGTCCGCTTTGCCGACGGGGAATATGCCTTCTACCGGGGCAGTCTGGACTGCAACGGTCTTTACAAGCAGGCCCAGTCCGTCGAAGCCATTGAAAAGGCAATGCCGATGCACCTCGATACGATGATCCGCCTGGCGGACCACGGTCTTTTGGCGCCGCTGATTTTCCCAGGTAATTCGCAGGCGCCCGCCAACGACAGATTTTTTTTCAGGAAACAAAAACGCGATTCCACCGCAGCGGTGTTTCTAAATTTCCTGCGCGACCACGGCATCGGACTGACGGCGGAGAATTGCGTGCCGTTTTATGTGGTCTATGCGTACCTGAGTTCGCCTGTTTTTGCCGCCGCCATGAACGGCCGGAAGGTTTGCATTCTGAATTCGGATTGCAACGAAGACAGCTGCAGAACCTGGTTTGCCCGGCAAAACAGCGTTCCGGAACTGTCCTTTGTGGATATTCCGAAGGAATACGCGGCCACCCACTGGGAAGAATACAGAAAGCCGGTTCTTGATGGGATTCCAGCCGGCACCGAGCTGTGCATTGTCGGCGCGGGTGTCGGCGCGTTGCTGATCTGCGGAGATGTCTCGCAGGCGCTATGTGTCCCGGCCATCGACGCGGGGCATGTCCTGAACATGATGAACAACCGGGTGGACAAGTCCAACGGCGCGCGCCTCTATACGCTGAGAAAATCCCAATGAACGATCCGCTGAAACCTTATCGTCGCCGGTTCCGTCTTTGGAACAACGAACGAAAACTCCGCAGGGAGCAGTGCGGCTACGCGGCAAAATTCCGAAAGATGAAGCTTCGCCTTTCCGGTAACGACGAGCTGCGGCACGAGCTGAAAGCGGTTTTCCCCCATCTGACGCCCAGACCGGTCGGAAAAATTCGCACGATCGCGATTTATCATCATTACAACTGGGAAAACCATGCGCTGATTCCGGCGCTGGAAAAATTCGGCCCGGTGCGCCACTATGACTGGTTTGACGAATTCAACCATCAGAACAAAGACTGGCGCCGGACGGGCAAAAAGCGCTTGAATCGGGCTCTTCCGGTGAAAATGCGCGAATGGATGGAACGGGAACCTGCGGATTTCATTTTCATGTACGTCACCGGAGAGTTGATTGATCCCGAAACACTGGCGGCTCTGCGCGGCCTGGGCGTCCCGATGGTCAACATGGGGCATGACGACAAGCGACTGTTCGTGGGGAAAGTCCGCGGCGGCCTCGCGTTCGGCGCGCGGGATATCTGCCGGTATTTCGATCTGTACTGGACCAGCACCGAAGACGCGCTCATGAAATACCGGGTGGAAGGCGCAAGGCCTATTTATATGCCGGAAGCGGCAAATCCGGAAATCCACAAACCCTATGACCTGGAAAAAACGATCGACGTGTCCTTTGTCGGCCAGCGCTACGGCAATCGCGAAGGGGTGATTCGGGAACTGCAGCGGAGCGGCATTGCCGTGCAGGCCTACGGTTTCGGCTGGCCCAACGGGCCGCTGGAGATCGAAGACATGGTCAAATTGTATTCCCGAAGCAAAATCAACATTGGATTCGGCGGAGTGGAGGGACACCGGAACACGTTTTGCCTCAAGGGGCGCGATTTTGAGATTCCGATGAGCGGCGGACTCTACCTGACGGAAGACCATCCGGAATTGGCCAACGCATTTAAACCCGGAGAGGAGATTCTCACCTACACCGGCATGAATGACCTGACGGGGAAAATCCGACATTACCTGCAACACGAAGACGAAGCGGAAGCCATTCGAAGAAAAGGACGAGAACGCGCCTTGCGCGATCACACATGGGAGGCGCGTTTTGCCAGAATTCTCCGCTTGCTGGGCCTGCTTGCGCAGGAAAACCCCAAGGGTCCGTGACCCGCGCCCTCCTAAACGTGGAGTCTCGCCGCGTCCAGCGTGTTTTTCATCAGCATGGCAATCGTCATCGGGCCGACGCCGCCGGGCACGGGCGTAATGGCGGATGCTTTGGGAGCGACTTCATCAAACGCCACATCGCCCGCCAGCTTGCCGTTTTCCAGACGGTTGACGCCGACGTCAATCACCACCGCTCCCTCCTTGACCATGTCCGCGGTGATCATGCGCGGCTTTCCGACGGCGGCAATCAGGACATCGGCGCGTCTTGCCACGGCGGGCAGGTCCTTCGTTTTGGAATGGCACATCGTCACCGTGGCATTTTGCGCCAAAAGCAGAAGCGCCATGGGTTTGCCGACAATGTTGCTGCGTCCGACCACGACGGCGTCTTTCCCGGCAAGCTCAATGCCGGTGCGGGCGATCAGTTCCATAATGCCCCGGGGCGTGCACGGAATAAACAGCGGCGAGCCGGTGACGAGACGGCCGACGTTGGCCGGATGAAAACCGTCCACGTCTTTGTTCGGGTCGATGGCGGCGATTATTTTATCCGTGACGATATGTTTGGGCAGGGGA
>JAQVQT010000178.1 GCA_028701435.1 Smithellaceae bacterium
AGCGGGTTGCCAAAGCTCTGGCCTTCTCCCACGACGAAATCCGCTCCGCATTCGCCCGCGGGTTTGAGAAGGCCCAGGCTGGTGGCGTCGGTAAATCCGGCGATGAGCATCGCGCCCTGCTCGTGGGCCGCGTCGGTCAGAGGCTGGAGATCTTCAATGCAGCCGAAAAAATTCGGGCTTTGCACGATGACCGCCGCCGTTTCCTTATTCAGCGCGGCCGCAAGCGCAGCTCTATCCACCTGGCCGGAGGGCATACAGGGAATTTCCGTGAGCGTGCAGCCGTTGGCCCACGCGTAGGTTTGCAAAACCCGACGGTACTGGGGATGGACCGACCGCGCCACGATCAGTTTTGATCGATTGGACATTTTGGCGCACAGGACGGCCGCTTCCGCCATGGCCGAAGCCCCGTCATACATGGAGGCGTTGGCGATTTCCGTCCCGGTGAGATGCGCGATCATGGTCTGATATTCGTAGATGGCCTGCAGAATGCCCTGGCTCATTTCCGCCTGGTAAGGCGTATAAGCCGTGTAGAATTCCGCGCGTCCGACGATGTGGTTTACGACCGCCGGAATGAAGTGGTGATAGGCGCCGGCGCCGGTGAGCGTCGCGCGCGGCGTCCGGTTTTTTTCGCTCTGCGTACGCATCAGCTCCCAGATTTCCTGCTCGGAAAGAGATGCCGGCATGCCGGGAATCTGCCGCAGACGAAATTTTTGCGGAATATCGGCGAACAGCTCTTCGATGCCGCCGATGCCGATGACCGCCTGCATTTGCGCGATGTCTTCGGGAGTGTGGGGGCAGTAATCCATGGGTTTAGTGTTTCTCCTCCTGAATCAGGGCGTCGTACGCGGCGGCGTCCAGAAGAGTTTTCAGCTCTTCCGGATCGACCACTTTCAATTGGGCGATCCACCCCTCGCCGAAAGCATCCTGGTTGACGAGCTCCGGAGTGTTTTCAAGAGTCTGATTAACGGCGATGACCTCGCCGCCCACCGGTGAGTAAACATCGGACACGGATTTGACGGATTCCACCACCGCCAGCGGCTCTCCCGCCGCGACTTTTTTGCCGATCGGGGGCAGCTCCACGAACACGATGTCCGTCAGCATTTCCTGGGCGTAATCGGTGATGCCGACCGAGGCCGTGCCGTCGCCCCGGTCCAGGATCCATTCATGGTCTTTTGAATACAATCTGTCGGTGGGATTTGGTTTGGACATGCCAAGTCTCCTTAAGGGATTTATTTTTGTCTTTTGTAAAAGGGAAGCGGAACAATTTTTGCCGGACTGACGGTGTCGCGGATGCCGATGGAGATTTCCGTGTCCGGCGCCGTATCTTCGCTGTTGACAAACGCCAGACCGATCGCCTTGTTGAGCGTCGGTGAAAATGTGCCGGAGGTGACAGAGCCGATTTCCCTGCCGTCTTTCGTGACCGGGTAGCCGTGCCGTGCGATGCCGCGCCCGGTCATCTCAAAGCCGGCCAGTTTTTTGCGGACGCCTCTTTCCCGGATGGCGGCCAGAGCCGGTTTTCCGGCAAAATCCTTGCTCCAGTCCACCAGCCAGGCGTAGGGAACCTCCAAGGGGCAGGTTTCCTGCGTAATATCCTGGCCGTTGAGCATCATGCCGGATTCCAGGCGCAGCGTGTCGCGCGCGCCCAGCCCGGCCGGTTTCATGCCCAGCCCAGTGCCTGCGTCCATGAGGCTGTCCCAGATCGCGCCGATTTCTTCGCCGGCGGCGTAAATTTCAAAGCCGTCCTCGCCCGTATAGCCGCTGCGGGAAATGATCGCGGGAATTCCGGCCACCTGCGAGGGAATGAACCAATAAAAACGAAGGTTTTTTAAATCGTCCGGCGTCAGGGTCTGCAAAATCGCTTCCGAACGAGGCCCCTGCAAATCCAGTTTGCCGGTCGAGTCGCTCACATCGGCCAGAGATGCGTCGAACTTTTTTTCTTCCAGAAGGGACCGAATCCGCTGAAAATCCGGTTCGCGCGTTGTGGCGTTGGTCACCAGCATATAAAAGTCCCGATCCATCTTGTACACGGTCAGGTCGTCAATGATGCCGCCCCGGTCATTGAGCAGCGCGGAGAGTTTCACCTGTCCGGTTTTTTGCCCCGCCAGGTCGCGCGTCAGGGCAAACTGCAGCAGATCCAGCGCCTGCGGCCCTTTCACTTCAATTTCCCCCATGTGGCAGATATCAAAAAGAGCGGCGTTGGCGCGGGTCGCGCGGTGTTCCTCGATGACGCTTGTGTATTGCACCGGCATGGCCCAGCCGCCAAAGTCGATGATTTTGGCGTTCAGGGCGGCATGACGGTCGTACAAAGGCGTTTTTTTCATGAAAAGCGCTCCTTCGTTGAGTCTGCTGCTATTTGAAAAGCTTGTCGATCAGGGCCTGTTTGCTTTTCGGGTAGTAGAGGGTTCCCTCATAATCCACAATGAGTTTGCCGTCCAGATGATCGATTTCATGCTGAACCACACGGGCGGTCCAGTCCAGATAGCGCTTGCTGATTTTTTCGCCTTTTTCGTTTAAGGCGCGGACTTTAATTTCGGGAAACCGCTCCACATCGATTTGAATGTCCGGGCAGGAAAGGCACCCTTCGGCCGCCGTCACTTTATCGCCGCGCGCCTGCGTAATGCGCGGGTTGACCAGAACATCGTAATCTTCCGCCGTCATTTTTTTCTTCCGGTCGTCGCCCGATTTGTTGCGGAAAATGATGATTCGTTTATTCACCCCGATCTGTGGACCGGCCAGTCCCGAGGCGTCGTCCCGGCAGGTAAAGGAATCGACGAGCGCCTTGATTTCGGCTTTTTCTTCCCTGTCCAGCGGCGCTTTCATCTCCTGCGATTTTTTCCGCAGGACGGAGGTGTCCGCCTCGTTGACACCGTCATCATTCCAAAGGGTTAAGACTCTTTTGGGGGCCATTTTCTTTGCACCGGTTCGCTGAATTTTCATGACCTATAACACCGATTAATCGTTATTTCAAGTAAACGCAGCTTGCAAATTTGCTCTATCTTTTGTTAAACAGACAAACCATTACTTTTAATACAGCGAAAGAATTTGCGTTGTGATTTCTTCCATCGTTGCCCATACATCGAAAAAACAGTTTGCCCGCGCCCTGAATTTTCCAGACGGCGGGACGCCCGAGCTGCCGGCCTGCGCCGACGACCAGCGGCGTCTGCTCTACCTCCATATTCCTTTTTGCGAAGAACTTTGCCCCTACTGCTCCTTTCACCGCATTCGCCTGAATGAACCTCTTGCCCGGCGCTATCATGCGGCCCTGCGCCGCGAAATGGCCCTTTACCGCCGGCAGGGTTACCGGTTTTCCGGCCTTTACGTAGGCGGCGGAACGCCCACGGTTCTGATGGACGAACTGGTGGAAACGCTGCGGCTTGCCCGGGAGCTGTTTCCCGTCGAATCCGTTTCGGTGGAAACCAATCCGAACCACCTGACGGACGACAATATTGCCGCCCTCAGGCAGGCGGGGGTCAACCGGCTTTCCGTGGGCGTGCAGACCTTTGATGACGGCCTGCTCAGGAAAATCGCGCGCTACGATAAATACGGCTCGGGAGAAGACATTGCCGCGCGTCTCAGCGCCGCGCAGGGGGCGTTTGACACGCTCAACGCGGACATGATCTTTAACTTCCCCGAACAGACCGCCCAAATGCTGGAGGCCGACCTGGCCTTTTTGCTGCGGCTGAAAATGCAGCAGATCACGTTTTACCCCTTGATGGTATCCACGCTCACCCGGCGCCTGATGCAGAAAACACTGGGAGACGTCAATTTCCGGCGGGAAAAATCATTTTTCAATCTGATCCGGCGGCGCCTGGAGCCTCATTACGATTCATCCTCCGCCTGGTGTTTTTCACGGAAGAAAGCCGCCTCATCGCTCATCGATGAGTACGTCGTCGATTTTGACGAGTACGCGGGCCTGGGGAGCGGTGCCATCG
Source organism: Smithellaceae bacterium (assembly GCA_028701435.1). GTDB lineage: Bacteria > Desulfobacterota > Syntrophia > Syntrophales > Smithellaceae > UBA8904. The sequence continues at coordinate 3,933 of JAQVQT010000178.1, forward strand.
GCTACCTGCAGGGCGTATGCTACGCCAACACATTCGATATTGAACGCTACATCGGGAATCTGATGCAGGATCGCCTGCCGCTTCAGGCCTCGCGCCAATTCGATCTTCCCGACCGGATGCGCTACGATTTCCTGATGAAGCTCTTCAGTACAAAAATGAATGTCGAGGAGCTGGAGAAAAAATACGGCGGACGGTTTATGAAAACCCTGTGGAAGGAAATGGCCGCGTTTACCCTGGCCGGATCGTTTCGCTACTTTACGCCCC
>JAQVQT010000179.1 GCA_028701435.1 Smithellaceae bacterium
AAACATTCTGGTGATCGGCGATCCGTTTGACGGCGCCGAAAATTTTGCGGCATACATTGGGAAAAATCGGAAGCACCTGGCTGACGCGCTTGAGCAAAGAGCGGCGGACGTCCGGGAAACGGACGACGCCCTGCTTTTATATACGTCCGGTTCAACCGGCAAACCCAAAGGCGTTGTTCATACGCATCGCAGCATTGTCGAGAACATTAACGTAGAAGTTAACAAATTTTATTTCGACGAACAATCACGGGGCCTTCTCCATTTTCCCATCAATCATGTTGCGGCGGACGTCGAAATCGGATTCGGGGCCATCATGTCCGGAGGCTGCATCGTTTGCATGGACAAATTCGATCCGGCCCAGACGCTGAAGGTCATCGAGCAGGAGAAGATCACCCATATCGGGCAGGTGCCGGTGATGTTTCTCCTGGAATTCAAGCAGCCGGAATTCTGGACCTGCGATTTCAGCCATGTTCAGGCTTTTGTCTGGGCGGGTGCAGCCGCGCCGAAAATCATGATTGATCTGCTCACGCCGATCTGCCAGAAGACCGGCGCTAAGCTCATCACCGGTTACGGCAGCACGGAGGTATGCGGTTTCATCACTTACACGGAGAAAGATGACGATATCGAAGCGCTTCTCAAAACCGCGGGGAAAATTGCAGAGCCGTTCGAACTGAAAATCGTCGATAAAGAACGCCGGGAGCTGCCGGCGGGCGAAATCGGCGAAATTGCCGTGCGGGGTCCGTTTCTGATGAAAGGCTACTATAACAAGCCGGAGGAGACGGCCAGGGTCGTGGATCAGGACGGCTGGTATTATACGACCGACCTGGCTTTTAAAGACGACCGGGGATACATTCACATCACCGGAAGACTCTCTGAAATGTTTAAAAGCGGCGGGGAAAATGTCTATCCGCGTGAAGTGGAAGAAGTCATCGAGACACATGCCTCCGTCCTGTTTGCCGCTGTGATCGGCGTGCCGGACGACATCTTTCAGGAAGTCGGCTGGGCTTTTGTCATGCCGACCCCGGGGCAGAATGTCACCGAAGAGGACCTGCGCGATTTATGCAAATCATCTTTGGCCAATTTCAAAGTGCCGAAAAAATTCTTTATCCGTCCCCTGCTGCCTCTGCTGGCCAGCGGCAAAGTGAACAAACTGGCGCTGAAAGATGAAATCCGGGAGATGATGAAAAAGTAGGGTCGATTCGCCGTGAATATAAAAAGACACAATAATATCAATGTCTTATTATTGTTATGTCTTTGCGCCGATGACCCCTTTACTTTTGGACACAATTCGCTTGACACACAAAGTCACACTCCATATATTGCGTATCGAAAAATGATGATCTTATTTGAAAATTAAAGTGCTTTTCAGGCAGAACAATGCCTTTCTCTTTTTAAATCCGCTTGTTGGATGATGCGAACGATGGAAAAATTTCAGACGGCAACAGACTGCATGCAGGGTGAAAGCGCTCTTCCGGAAAGCGAGGAATTTTATCGCGCCATTGTTGAAAGCTCGCAGGACGCGATGATGATTCTCGATGATCAGTTCCGCATTATTTATGTCAATGAAACCGCCTGCCGTGTTTCGGGGTTTTCCCGTCAGGATTACCTTCATCACAATTTTGTAGATTTTCTTCCCGAGAATAAACGGTCTGTCATTGTAGAACGCTATCAGAAGCGTCAGCAGGGAGAATCTCCGCCTTCAAAATATGATTTTACTTTTGTTATGAAGGATGGATCTCAGCGTCATTCAGAGCTGAAAACATCCATTTTCCGCAACCGCGAAGGGAAGGTGTGGACGATCTGTCAGATGAGCGACGTCACGGATCTGCGGCGGACGCAAAAGGCCCTGAAAACAAGCGAAGAACGCCTCCGTCAGATTACGGACAACATGGGAGACCTTGTTTTGCGGGTTAACCTCGAAGGGGTCATCGAATTCATTTCTCCCTCGGTCAAGCAGGTGCTGAATTATGACATTGCCGATCTGATCGGGCGTTCGGTGATTTCCTATATCCATGAAGAGGACCTTTCCCGCGCCATGTCTGTTTTGAAAAAGGGCGGCAAGAAAGGCGAAAATAAAACCGAGATCCGCATTCGGCATCGGGATGGGCGTTTTTTCTGGTTTGAAGTGGTCGGCACCGCCATTCGCAACGAAGCGGGAAAAATCGCGGGCGCCGTTCTGGGCGGACGGGACATTACCGAACGGAAAGAAGTTGAAGACAGCTTGCGGCAAAGCGAAGCAACGTTCCGGGCCCTTACGGAAAGCACGGCTGTTGCGATCTTCGTCGTTCAGGGGGAGCGCTTTCGCTACATCAACCCCGCCTTTACAACCATGTCGGGCTATACGCTGGAGGATCTGCAGGGATTGCGTTTCTGGGATCTGATTGCCCCGGAGATGAGAGATTTTGTCCGGCAGCAGGGACTGGCTCGTCAACGCGGGGAATCGGTGCTGTCGCGCTACGAAATGAAATTTATCACGAAGGACGGACAGGATAGACTGGGAGACTTCGGGGCGACATTCCTTCAATATGAAGGCCGGCCGGCCATGATTGCCTTGCTGTCGGACATAACGGAGCGGAAGAGGAATGAGGAACAGCTGCGATCCAGCGAAGAGCGTTATCGCACCATCATCGAAAACATCGAGGACGGCTATTTTGAAGTGAATCTCAAGGGAGATCTTATTTTTGCCAGCGATCCCTGTATGAAAATTACAGGCACCGACCGGAAAACCTTCCTCGGTATGAATTTTCGAGAGTTTTCGCCGCCGGAAAACTGGCCCAAAGTATACCAGGCGTTCTATAAGGTTTTTGAAACCGGAGAGCCTTTGAAGGGTCTGGCCTGGGAAGTGGTTCGTATTGATGGGATTCATCAGTTTATCGAGGTTTCCACCTCGCTGATGCGGGATGACGCCGGACAGCCGGTTGGTTTCCGGGGGATTGTCCGGGATGTGACGGAACGCAAGCAAAGAGAAGATAAAATTCAGTGGATGGCCTATCACGATATTCTGACGGGTCTCCCCAACCGGGCTCTTTTTTACGATCGGGCGGCTATGATCCTGGCTCAGGCCAAACGAAAACAGTGGCGTTTCGGGTTGATGATGCTCGACCTCGACCGTTTCAAAGAGGTCAATGACACTTACGGACATGATGCCGGAGATCAGCTTCTGATCGGTGTTGCAAGGCGTCTGGGGGAGGCGGTGCGGGAGCAGGACACGGTGGCTCGCATCGGTGGGGACGAGTTTGTGATTATTCTTCCGGAAGTGGCCAGCCTTGCGGATGTGAAGATGATCGGGGAACGGGTCATCCACGGGTTCCGGAAGCCGATCCCGATCGGTGAGCAGGCGTTGAACGTGTCCTTCAGTATCGGCACCGCCCTTTATCCTGATGATGCCGGTGACATCGAAGCCCTGATGCGTTGCGCGGATGAGGGCATGTATCTGGTCAAGGGTCAGGGTGGCGGTCTGCATTGCCTCTGATTTCCCGGAGGTTTCAATTTCACGCATAAAAGGATGACATGAAGCAGCAGGCCAAAGGGCAAATCCACGAGCGGATTACCGCGATTCCGAATGCCTGGTATCCCGTTTACCTGGTTCGGGGAGAAAAGAAAAATCTGATGATCGATGCGGGCATTAATCTTTTAGGCCCCCGCTACCTCACGCTTATTCAGGATATTCTTGGCGACGCAACAAAGCTCCACTATCTCTTTTTAACCCATTCACATTATGATCATGTCGGTGCTACGGGCTATTTAAAACGGCACATTCCGGGCTTAAAGATCGGGGCTCATGAGCGGGTTGGCGGCCTGCTGCAAAAGCCGACCGTTCTGGAGATGATGAACCGCCTCAGCGGCAACCATGTCGAACTGCTGAAATATAACACCGCCGGCGAAGATCTGACACTGAACCCGTTTGATATCGACATTTTACTGAAACAGGGAGACGAATTTGATCTGGGCGGTCTCACCTGCCGCGTTTATGAGACGCCCGGTCACACCAAAGACTCGCTGACGCTGTACTTTCCGGAGATTCAAGCCTTGTTTCCCGGCGAATCAGCCGGTGTCCTGCAGGGTGAAACGGCCGGCGACATGCAGGTTGAGTTCCTTTCCTCCTACCGCGACTATATCGATTCGCTGAAACTCATGATTGCTCTTAAGCCTGCGCTGATTTGTCTGGGGCATGGCTGGGTGCTC
>JAQVQT010000180.1 GCA_028701435.1 Smithellaceae bacterium
TTGTCATATCCCACGGTGATGATTGTGACCTTATCCCCCTGTCCCATGGCGTCTTTGGGAATCTCGAACTTCTTGACATAGCCCGTGAACAGACGGTTGCCGCTCCAGTTGGTCGTGTCTTCAAAAATCTGCTGTACGGATAAGGACTGCTGCCCCGAGGGATCGGATTGATACCCAGAGGATGCTTGTGATGCGGAACTTGCCGGCGCGGAGGCGCTTTCCTGCCGGAGGGTTGGGCTGTCGCCGCTTTTCTTGCCGGCCGCATTGACGATCATTATAAAAGCCAGTAAAATCAGCAGTGTGCCGCCGATTTTCCAGCTTTTGGGGAAGACATTTGACTTCCAGAGGCCATAGAGGCCCACCGGCCAGAAGACCACACATAGAACCGCGACGAGACCCTTTTTGTCATACCACTTTGTTTCCTGATCGGACATTTTGTACCCTCCTTTTCTATGGGTTGTTGGAAACTAGATAATTGCACTTGTTCCTTTTCACCAATGGACCCAGGAATTCTTCGAGCTGTGCATTGGTTAATTCGGAACTGTAAAATTCGATCTCAACTTCATCTTCCGCCTTTTCCATCCTCTGGAAGTATTGCCAGACCTTTTCCTTATCGTGTTTCCGGTAATAGTATTCCATCAACGCGGTGGCCATGTTGCTGCACCCCATGTGTTCCATGGCCCTTTCCATGCAATCGACCGCCCGCTCGGTTTCTCCCGCTTCCTTCAGCGTCAGCCCCAGATAGGCCAGGGCAATCCACAGATCGGGTTTCAGCTCCAGGGATTTTTCCAGAAGTCCGATGGCTTCCCTCAATGGCTTCTTGCGCCGGATCAGGATGTCCGCCAGATTGAAATAGTCGCAGGCGTCGGCACGGTCTTCGGCGATCTTCTTTTCCAGGGCTTTTTGCGCGGGCTTGAAGATTCCGAGTTCTCCGCCAAAAAGAGGCCCTTTAACCTTCCCGTTTGCGCCATAACGATAGAGTCCCCTGTGCTTATTGAAATAACGGTCGCCTGTATAATAGACAAAAAGATTTTCCGACGCGTCGGCGACCATGCTTTTGGGATAAAATCCGGGCGCAGGGGGCTGGATGTCAAAAAGGTGATTTCCTTCCTTGTCCAGAATTCGGATCAGCCCCTTCTCCAACCCGACTGCCAGCTTGTCTTCGCCGATGACGCAAAGAGAAGCAACCTGGTCTTCATCTTCCACGTGGAAAAGGCCGTCGGTGTTCCATTGCTGCTGGAACATGTCGAGTTCAGGATCAATCACTCCCTGAATTCTGTTTTTCAGCAAAACGTCCAGAGAGCGCAGCCACTTGCCTTCGTAAGTGAAAACATGGATCAGCGCGTGAAAATAGTCGGCCAGATACAAAAGACCGTCGCGGGCAGCCATGTCTTCCGGCCCCACGGGCGACCTGAAATGGTAAAGATACCGGCCCTGGCCGTTGCAAACGAGAATGTCGTTGCAGCAGCAGTGGCAGCCCTGGCCGACAAAGAGCAGATCGCGGGACACCGAATAGGTCATGGACATAAGGCAAAGACTGTGGATTCTTTTTTCCCGGTAATCCAGGCGGTCCCGATAATCGCCATGTTTTTTTATGTCTCTGATAAAATAGGACTTCTTGCGCTCCGTGTTGCGGGATGTCCATCTGCAATCATGCCGCATCAGGCGTTTTCGATACGTGCATTTTCCCCGCGAATCCACGCCGATCAGGTAGGCCAGATCGGTGGCCAGAATGAAGTTTCCACTTTGATCGCGGGTTGCAAACAGCGGCTCATGACGACTGGTGACAGGTTTCCCCTTGTCGTTGAAAAGAAGAATATCCCCTTTATATTTAAGGCTTTGGCTGTCGAAACGGTAAAGGAAAGGCCCTCCGATGGTGGACCATCCATTGTCGGAAAAAAAGACCCACAGATCGTGGCTTTCGTTATCGATATGCAGGTGCAGGCTGTCCATATTTTTGCCTTAATAAATGATAAGAGTCCAGTTCAGCAGATAGTAGCCCGCAATCAGCGCGGCGATCACGGCTATGGCGATGACGATCTTTTTAAAAGTCATGATTCTATTCTTTCCTTTATCGGAAGAATAAAACCGGCCCGCCCATGTATTGCAAAACCTTCGGTCCGAAGATCAGCCAGGCAAACAGCACGGCGAGCGCCAGTACCAGTAATAAAATCTTCGTTTCTTTCGTAATGATCGACATGACCGTTTCAACCTCCCTTTGACTGACATATTATACAGGCCTGAGGCGTTTGTCAAGTTTTTCATCAATAATATCAATATCTTATGTCGATGTTCATATAAAAATTACAATTTCTATATGAACGGCGCTGAATATTAAAAAATGTTGCTTATGTTTTTGATATTGTTAGCTTTATGAAATGAACAATTGAAAATGAAAAACAAAAAATGATGAAAAATATTTTTGGCTCTTTTTCTGTTTCATCGGCCGGCTTCCGCCGGTGAAAACATTTCATATAGAAATTGTTTATTTCCATAGAAAAATGTTTTCATCTATTGGATTATATTCATCTTTTATCTTTACTTTTTCCGCCCGACGGTGTATTGACATTTTGGCGCCTGCATTTTGGCGATATTCAAAGCGCATTTTTCTTCCTGATGAATGAGGGCATGACGATGAGAAAGATATTCCTCCTGACCATTCTTTTTTGTCTGATCACTGCTAACGCTTGGGCAGTGGTGGTCACAGGATCGGGATCGACAAAAGAGGAAGCCATCCATAACGGTTTGCGGGATGTGGTAGAGATGTACACCGGCGCTTTGGTTTACGGAGTGACGGATGTCGAAAATTATCAAATCCGAAAAGATCAGATTGTCGCCGCCTCGCTGGGCCATGTGAAGAAATACCGGATAATCAGGACGTCAAAGATTGACGACCTCGTTCTCGTCACACTGGATGTCGGTCTTGCGGAGGAAAAAATTGAAAGGATTGTCCGCGACAATGTCCATCTGATCACTTATGAGGATGTCCTGCGCGATTACAACAACGTGACCCAGCGGCAGGACCAGATCCGAAAACTTATGGACATGATGAGGATTCTGGCCGGCCGTCCGGTTCATGAGAAATACGGCGTCATTTATGAAGGCTACGAGATCAAGCGCATCGGCGCCACTCAGGTGGATGTGATTCTGAAGGCCCGCGTTACAGTAAATTCCTTCTACAGCAGGGCCTACAATGAAATTCTCAAGAATCTCTCCGAGCGGGAAAACTCGTCTGAGACCTGGCTGGTAGGGGGAAATTATCGTATCGAGTCGGGCCGTCTCACTAATAACCAATATCACATTGCCGATGATATGGAGGCTTCGACCATCGACGATGTTCGCGCTCAGGTTCACGTCAACGGCATGCCGGTGGATCAATGCAGAAAGTACCGTGACAATCTGATGGTGGTTTACAGTCCGGCCGGGTTTGCCGGTGCATTTGTAAAGGGTTTCCCCAAGGCTTTCAAACAGGCATGGAATGAGGAGCCGCTAACCACCGACAAAAAGCTCATAAACGTGGGGATCAAGAACTCGAAGATTCTTCCTCCGGATGGTCTGCCGCTGAAAATCAAGTACCGAATACATGATTCAAAAGACATCAAGTCGCTCTGGAAGCTGAAGCTGAAAATGGAAAGCTGCGAAAAATAAGAAGGCCGAAATAATTTAGAACTCTCCGGTTCTTTTCGGCTTGCCGAGAAGAACTCTCAAAGATGGAATTCGTATGAATGAGATCCTTTTAGGCCTGGCCATAGCCTTGCAGATCGGCGACGGTGTGACGACCTATTTTGCCCTTCAAAAACAAGGCGTGAGGGAACGAAACCCTATTGTGCGCCGTCTGTTCGGCAAGGTTGGGATTGTTCGGGGGCTGGTGCTGGCCAAATGCTTCGGCGTGGCGGTTTGCTGGGCTGCCTATGCGTATGCCGGGCCGTTTGCCGTTTACACCCTGGGCTTCATCGTCGCGCTGTATGCGGTTGTCGTGATCAATAATCTTAAATCGCTTTGCCGGTGAGGTTTCCCGCCACGGTCGCAAAGTCCTGTTGCCGCACATTCCCCCGATGCTATGTGAAATGAACGGCCAGCATGGAAAAGTCGTCTTCCAGGATTTTCTGGCCGTGGTAGTCCTGCATCTTCCGGTACAGGGCGTCAATGTCTTCGCCCGCTTCCAGCTTGTGCTGCAGCAG
>JAQVQT010000181.1 GCA_028701435.1 Smithellaceae bacterium
AGATGCACGTGGTGGACATGGTTCATGAACTTTCTCCTTTTCTTTCGGGCGGCCCGCAGGCGGGCCTTCCGGATTTTATTTTTGACCGTTTGCCGCCGCCCGCTTCCCTAGGCTTCCGTCAGGGAACGAATCAGCGCGGCTGCGTTGTCGTGAAAAACCCGATCGTAAAATTCCCGGGAGAGATTCATCTTCAGAAGGTTTTCAATCTCCGCTTCCCACGGCGTGATCAGGTTGGGGTAATCCGACCCGTATAAAATTCTGGATTTATATTTTTCAAGATATCCGGGACCCAGGTTGTATCCTTCATATGGCGCGGGCAAAAAACAGAAGGCGGTGTCGAGATACAGAGCCGGATGCCGGTCCACAAGCTCCATGAAACCGGCATATTCATGCGCCCCCAGATGGGCGATGGTGGCGGGAAGTTCGGGAAACCGGTCCAGAACTTTCATGAACGGCTCCAGGCCGACATAGGGATTCCCCACGGGGCCGGTTCCGGTGTGGAAAAGAATGCGCTTGTTCTTTTGCATCACCAGTTCGTAGAGGCCGAAGAGCCGCTCGTCGTACGGATAAAAATTCTGGACCAGGAGCTGGAGCTTGAATCCGAGGATTTTCGGGTTTTCCACAAGACGGCGGGCCATGTCCAGCGCGTGGTCGTCACCCGGATGATAAGCGGCGAAGCAGTACAGATCCTCATACTGCCTAAGGACTTTTTCATTCCACCGGTTCAGCTCTTCCGCGACGCCCGCGCGGTGCGCGTAGTTGGAATACACGATCGCGCTCACGCCCTTCCGCCGAAGGCGCTCGATGCACTCGCGGTAATAACAGCGATGAATAATGTGCCAGTTATACTGCTTCAGAAAAGCTTCCCAAATGGCATCGAAAAGCTTGTCCGGAAACAGGTGAACATGGAAATCAATGATTTTTTCAGGAATTCCGTCCATTGCCGCCTCCGCCCGCACTTCCGTATGTGCCTGACTGGTTAGCACAACCGGGATTCATAATCAACGCAAAGGTCGGCTTTGCTCCGTAACTCCCCCTTCAGGCAACGTGGAATTCTTGACCCGAAGGGAAATGTGGGCTATAAAATCCGGAAAAACCCGCGAACCGCTTTTCAGGGGAGAACCAAATGAAAAGAAAATGGATCGTCCTGCTGGCCGCGATGGTCATCTTCATCAGCGCCGTGCCCGCTCGTGCCGACATCACGCAGTCCGACCTCGTGGTCCTCGATGTGGCGCTGATCCGGCCGGTCGGCATCGTCTCCGTTGTCGTCGGCACGGCCTTGTTCATTCTATCGCTCCCCGTGTCCATTCCCAGCGGCAGCGTCGGCACCGTGGCGAACAGTCTCGTAAAGGAAAGCTTCGAATATACATTCATCAGGCCCATCGGAGATTTCGACTATGAACTGGGGACCTGGGGCAAAGAGGCGCCGCCCTCTCCCGAAAACTCCGGCGCCGCGGAAAAATAGGCTCTAGACAAGAGAGCTTTCGTCCGTTATAAGGAAACCCATGGAAGCCCTCCTTGACACACAACTGGCCGTCCCTCTTTCTCAGGTGGCCCTGCTCCTGGGGTTGAGCACCGTGATCCTGCTTTTCGGACGGGTAAAGCTGGCCCTCATCATCAATTACTGCTTCACTTTTTACTGGGGGTTTTTTCTGAATCCCAGCTTCCGCTCCGATCTGGGAGAGCTCATGCTCAACACCTACACCTATGTTTACATCGGGGTCGGCCTGATCATTATCGTTTTGGCTCTGATCGGCTTCCTGTCCAGCAAGAGCAACTGAGGCATCTTTCCAAAAAGACCTGGAATTTCAATCCCTTCGAACCGTATTCCCTGAATGATAACCCGGATCCTGTCCCCCCGCGGGGCTCCGCGGAAACCGACGCATTCATCTGAAATTCCGGTCAAGATGTTCTTGACAATCCCCAAATGACTTCCTATAGAAAGCGCATTCAAAATCAGATGCGCGAAAGCGAACAAACCACCGGAAATCCTTTTCCGCGAGAAAGGGATGAACGGGAAAAATAATGAGAGAAAGGAAGTCATGTATGAGCAACCTGTTAGTGAACACGCGTGATCAGCATTTTGTCCTTTTTGAACAGCTCGGCATCGAGAAACTGTTCGAATCGGAGCCGTTCAAGGATTTTACCAAAGAAGACCTGCTGATGATCATGAACGAGGCCGAAAAACTGGCCGTCAATGTGATTGCCCCGACGCTCAAAGAAAGCGACGAAGAAGGCTGTCACCTCAAGGACGGGAAGGTGTCGGTGCCCAAGTGCTACCGGGAACCCTACAAGAAATTCTGCGAAGGCGGCTGGATCAACCCCATGGATTCGCCGGACGTCGGCGGCCAGGGCATTCCCGCCGCGGTGGGCTTTGCCAATATGGAGCTTTTCGGCGCCGCCTGCTATGCATTTGCGATGTATCCCGGCCTCACCCACGGCGCGGCGGGCCTTATCCACTCCTATGGAACCGAGGAGCAGAAGCAGAAATACATGTTCAGGCTCTTCTCCGGAGAATGGGCCGGCACCATGTGCCTGACGGAGCCGGGCGCGGGCTCGGATGTCGGCGCCCTGAGAACGTCGGCCAAGCGTCTTCCCGACGGCAAATTCCTGATCACCGGAACCAAGTGCTTCATTTCCTCGGGCGATCATGACCTGACCCCGAACATCATTCACCCGGTCCTGGCCAGAATCGAAGGCGATCCTCCCGGCACCAAGGGCATTTCCATTTTCATCGTCCCCAAGTACCGCGTCAACGACGACGGCTCGCTGGGCGAATTCAACGACGTCAAGACCGGCGGCATCGAGCACAAAATGGGCATCAAGGGGTCGGCGACCGCGACATTGAACTTCGGCGAAGACGGGAAATGCATCGGCGAGCTGCTGGGCAACGAGCGCGAAGGCATCAAGATCATGTTCCAGATGATGAATGAAGCCCGTTTGGGAACCGGCATGCAGGGCCTCGACCTGGGCTCGGCCGCCTACGAGCACGCCGTGGCCTACGCCAAAGAGCGCGTCCAGAGCGTCCCCGTCTGGGAAATGAAAAATCCCGTCGCCAAACCCGTCGCTATCATCCAGCATCCCGACGTCCGCAGGAAGCTGATGTGGATGAAATCCCATGTGGAGGGCCTTCGCAGCCTGTGCTACTTCACCGCGTACTGCATCGACAAAGTCCGGGTGGCGCAAACCGCCGAAGAAAAGGCCAGATGGGAAGGCTTCCTCGATCTGATGACACCAGTCGTCAAGGCTTACTCCACGGACAAAGGCCTGCTCATCTGCTCCATGGCGATGGACGTCTATGGCGGCTACGGATACTGCCAGGAATATCCCGTCGAACAGTATCTGCGCGACGAAAAAATCGCCACCATCTATGAAGGCACCAACGGCATTCAGGCCCTCGATCTGGTCGGTCGCAAGCTGGGCCAGCGCAAGGGCGCCAACGTGATGAACCTGGCCGCGCTGATCCAGGCCAACTACGCCAAATTGAAAAACCACGCCGAACTGGGCAAAGCCGCCCGAACGCTGGAAGAGGCAGCCAATGCCTGCCTGGAATTGACCATGTTTTTTGCCCAGGCCGGAAAATCGGGGGATTTCTTTCTTCCCATTCTCAACGCCTGCAAGTTCCTCGAGCTCTTCGGAGACGTCATCGTCGGCCACTTCCTGCTTGACGCGGCGGCGATCGCCTCGAATCAACTGGAGGCCATCTATGAAGCCAAAGGCGCGACGACGATCGGCAAAAAGAAGGGTCTGCAGAGAAACGATCCGGAAGCGGCTTTCTACAGCGGTAGAGTCGCGTCCGCGAATTTCTTCGCCAACGAAATTCTGACGACGGTGAAGGCCCGCTGCGAAGCCGTCAAAGCAAACGACCGGACGCCGCTGGAAATCACGGACGAAGCTTTCTCCATCTGAAGCCGTTCACGATAGGTTGAAAGAGGGCTGCGGCGCATCCGCAGCCCTCTTTCCTTTGGACTCATTTGCACGCCCCTGCCGTCACGTAAAAAAACCGTGGAGCATTTTCAAAAAAAGCGGCCGTTGCATTTGATTTTTTCCCCGAAAATGACATATAAGTTTGCGGCAAGTCACATCCATGAAAAATGAGGAGCAAAAGCGATGCGGGCATCCCTGACCGGATTTTTACGCGGCGTTCTTGGTCTCACCTTTCTGGGGGTCAATAC
>JAQVQT010000182.1 GCA_028701435.1 Smithellaceae bacterium
CGCACGTTCACCGGATTTCCAACCGCCTGGGTTACGTGAAAACGAAAACCCCCGACGAAACGGAAATGGCCCTGCGCGGCAAGCTTCCCCGCAAATACTGGATCATCTACAACACGCTCCTGGTGTTCTTCGGCCGGAAAATCTGCAAACCCGTCTCGCCCGTTTGCAGCGGCTGTCCGATTCAAACCTACTGCGACCGGGTAGGTGTGAACCGAAGCAGGTAATCAAACACCTCGCAGCAAGCTGCGGAGAATCAACGCTCGTCCCGCCAGAGCGGGATTGAAAGAAAAAAGTTGACGATTTCCCGTCATTTAGATATGATCCGCCCGTTTTTGCATACACAGACAAGAGGGCTCAATTAAAAAGTATTTGTTTTCATTGGTCTATTCTTTTGGTCTGGCAACATTAAAGAAGCATTGAATAAATCATCGGCGGGTGATATGACCGCGATGGTTGAGGGCATTGATTAAAAAAGGATATAAAAATGACAACATTATTAACCATTATCCATGTTTTGGCCTGTATTACGTTGATACTGATCGTTTTGCTGCAGGCGGGTAAAGGCGCCAGTATGGGCGCCGCTTTCGGCGGTTCCAGTCAAACCGTTTTCGGTTCCAGCGGGGCGGGAACCTTTTTGGGGAAAATGACGGCGGCGGTGGCCATCATTTTCATGCTGACGTCGATTACGCTGACCTATACCGCGTCGCGAAAAACGTCAGGCCTGATGGACGGCACCGCGGTTCCCGCAACAAGACAGGAACTTCCCGCTTCGCAGACACCGGCGCAACTGCCGGCGGCCCCTGCTCCCGCTCCCTCGGCTGCGCCCGGCCCGTCGAATATGCCCGCGGCGAAGTAACGGTTCTTTTTCAGATTCGCAAACCGGTTTTTCAGGAATGTCCTTCATGCGGCCGGCTTGAATATCGGATTTTTCTTATCTGCCGAAGTGGTGGAATTGGTAGACACGCCATCTTGAGGGGGTGGTGGGTTACACCCGTGCTGGTTCAAATCCAGTCTTCGGCACCATAATCATAACAAGGGGTTGGCTGATTCCTCGGCTGGCCCCTTGTTGTTTTGAAAAACCGTTTGCTGATTTGAAAAGGGATTTCCCCCTTTGGGCGGGCGAAGAGTCAGTGTGGCCCTTCACCAAGTTGAAGCAGCCGTTTCAGGTCATTCCCGTAGCGCTGATATTTTTCGGGCGATAAAATATCCTGAATGCCGCCCTTGTTTTTCGCCAGTTCGGCCAGCTTTTCATCCGACAAAAACATGAAGACGGCGCAGTTGGTTTCTCTGGCCCGTTCAAAGCGCCAGACGTAGAGCTTTTTCAGCAGTTCTTTCTGTTCACCGGCGAGCGCATAATATCCTTTGATTTTCGAGTAGCCGCGCCGGTCAAACGCCCTTTCCTGCCAATGGGCGGAAGCGATTTTCGCAAAAGCCTCTTTTGCCGATGCCTCGAGTCCTTTTTCCCGCAGACCGGCTTTCTGCTTTTCATAAAGCGCCGGCAGCAGTGTCACGTCCTGGACGGCATACTCCAGCTGCTCGCCGGTCAGCGGACGCTGGTCCCAGCGAGAGCGCTGCATTTTCTTGCTTTTTTTCAATTCCATGCCCAGAAATTCCCTGATCATTTTATCCAGCGACAGTTGCTGAAACCCCAGGATCATGGCCGCCCGGTGCGTGTCAAAAATGTTTTGAAATTCAAACTCATAGTCTCTTTTGAGAAGTCGAATATCGTTGTCGGCCGCGTGGAGGACCTTGACCACGGATTTGCTTTTGAAGGGTCTGGCCAGAAATGAAAAATCCAGATCGGTTGTCGCATCCAGAACATAGGTTGTTTCAGGGGCGTAAATCTGGATCAGGCAGAGTTTTTCCCTGAAATACCGGAAGGAATCATACTCCGTATCTATTCCTAATATCGATGCTTTTCGCAAATGTTCGGCTGCAAGCCGGACGGTTTCGGGGGTGTCCACCAGTAACCAGTTCGAGTTCATGGGGGGCAACTTAACCGAAACGGCAATTTAATGCCATAAAAAATGATGGATAGTTAAAATGGCCCGCCGGCTTGCCGCGAAAAGCCCGGAAGGACTTTACAAAATCATCAGATGTGCTACGTTTCAGCCGTGGATTGTCTGAAGGCCCTTTGGGGCAGCAAAGGAGTAGGCCGGATGATGAAAAAACGATGGCTACTTCTCATGATCATTCTGGTTTTGGGAGGCTGTGACATGCAGAACCGATTTCTTTATTTTCCCAACGACGACCGGCCGACGGCGGCTATGCTGGCGTCGGAAAAACTGGCCTTTTGGCGGCCGGCGGGTCAGGATTACAGAGGACTGATTTCCACCGGGAACACGCCCGCGCCTTCCGGAACGATGGTGTTGTTTCACGGCAATGGCGGAACGGCTTTTGATCGCGGTTTTTATCTGGAACCGCTGGGGAACCTTGGTTTCCGGGTCATTCTGGCCGAGTATCCTCTGTATGGAGGCCGTCCGGGCAAGGTGGGTGAAAAGCCTTTTGTCGCCGACGGTTTGGAGACGCTTCGTCTGGCCCATGAAGAGTACGGCAATCCGGTTTATCTTCTGGGCGAATCGCTGGGCTGCGGCGTGGCCGCCGCCGCTGCTAAACAGACTTCCGTCCCGATTGCCGGGATTATTCTGATTACGCCCTGGGACACGCTCGCGTCCGTGGCCAAGTCGCTTTTTCCGTTTCTGCCGGTAAAGCTGGTCCTCACCGACCGGTACGACAGCATTGAAAATCTGCGTAATTTCCCACACAAGATCGCCGTGGTCGGCGCACAGTACGATGAAATTCTGCCCATCCGGCACGCGCATCAACTCTACGAAAACTTGCCCGAAGGCAGAAAACGCATGTGGGTGATCCCGAACGCGGGCCACAACGACTGGCCGTTTCACGCGGACGCCTCTTTATGGAAAGAGGTGACGGACTTTGTTAAAGACGGGAACCGGTAGAACCGGCCTCCGGCTTTGGCCGGACGAAAACTCCGGGCCGGGGGATTCGGAGCGGATTTCGTCAAAGGGGGGGCTAAAAAAATGTCCACGAAAAAATATGAAGCGAACCGGTTTTTTCTGAAGGACACCATTCGAAAGCAAATTGATTTTTCGCAAACGGCGCAGAGCCTGGGTAAGGCCGCGCCGCCTCTGCAAAAACCCTGTCCGCCGGAGATTCCCCAGGTGGATCTACCCGACGGCGCCGAGGCGCTGGCCCTGCTGGCTGTCCTGTCGGCGGGCGAAGCGATGATCCGCCGGTCCAGCGTCCGCCAGTACAAAGCCGGTTCGCTGTCGCTGGGGGAGCTCTCCGCGCTTCTGTGGGCGACGCAAGGCGTCCGGGAAGTCGTCGGTTGCGAGACAGCGCTGCGGGCTGTTCCTTCGGCCGGCGCCCGCCACAGTCTGGAAACCTATCTGGTTGTGAATCGTGTGGAAACGCTTTCGGCCGGTCTTTACCGCTACCTGCCTTTTGACGGCCGACTGGCGAAGCTGCGGACCGATCCCCGAATCGGATTAAAGGCGGCCGCCGCCTGTTTCGGCCAGGAATTTATTGCCGCCTCCGCCGTCACTTTTTTCTGGACGGTCCTTCCCACCCGGATGGAGTGGCGCTATGATCTCGCCGCGCACAAGGTGATCGCCATCGACGCGGGGCATGTCTGCCAGAATCTCTATCTGGCCTGCGAAGCGATCGGGGCGGGATGCTGCGCCATCGCTGCCTATGATCAGGCAGCCTGCGACGAGCTCCTCGGCGTAGATGGAGAAGAGGAATTCGTCCTTTACCTGGCCCCGGTCGGCAAACGCTGAACATTTCCCTGTTTGCAATTTTGCCGGACATATACTACGGAATCACCCTCCCCTTCGTCCGGCCCGTGAGGGGGCGGGGAATTTTTTTGGAGGAACAGTCCATTTACCGCCGGGTGACGTTATCGAGAGTTCTGAGAATCAGCGCGCTGCTGCTGGTTTTGTTCGCGGCTGTCTGTCTGGCGTCGCTTTGCATCGGCGTCGTTTCGATTCCCGCGAAGGACCTGCTCGCGGCCGTCACAGGCGCGTTTGGCGGATCTCCTTCCTCCCCGTCTGAAGAGCAAATCATTTTACTGAACGTGCGGCTGCCGCGAATATTATTTGCCGGCATCGTCGGCGCGTCTTTATCTTCCGGCGGCGTGGTTTTTCAGGC
>JAQVQT010000183.1 GCA_028701435.1 Smithellaceae bacterium
ATATCCTGCACGATCATCAGCTCCAGCTTCTGCAGCTCTTTTGTGACATGCTGCAAATCCGGGTCGGAAAGAAGAGGGTTTTCGCCCATGACATAAAGCGCTTTGATTTTTCCGCTGCCGGCCGCCGCCATGATCTCCATCAGGGTCAGGCCGGGCTTGGCGGAAAGGGTCGCTTTCCAGGCCGCCTCAAATTTCTTGCGGACGTCTTCATTGGGAACCGGCTGGTAGGCCGGATACACCGTGGGCAGCGCGCCCATGTCGCAGGCGCCCTGAACATTGTTCTGGCCGCGCAGCGGATTCACGCCGCCTCCCTCAATGCCTACATTCCCGCACAGCATGGACAGATTGGCCGTGCTCTTCACGTTGTCCGTGCCGGTGATGTGCTGCGTGATGCCCATCGCGTAAATGATGGAGGCGCGGCCGGCCTGCGCATACAGGCGGGCCGCTTTTTTCAAATCTTCGGCCGGCACGCCGGAAATTTTTTCGACGGCCTCGGGCGTGTACTTGGCGACCATTTCCTTGAGCGCCTCAAATCCTTCGGTGCGCCCCGCGACGTATTCCTTGTCGTGAAGGCCTTCCGCGATGATCACGTTCATCAGGCCGTTGAAGACCGCGACATCCGTTCCCGGTTTTTGCCTAAGCCAGATGTCCGCGTATTTCACAAGATCGATTTCCCGCGGATCGATGACGATCAGCTTCGTTCCGTGCTGACGGACCGCCCGCTTGACCTTCGCTCCGATCACGGGATGATTTTCCGTCGTGTTGGTTCCCGTGGCCAGGATTAAATCCGTATATTCCAATTCGTCGATCGAATTGGTCATGGCTCCGCTGCCGAATGTGGCGGCCAGACCGGCCACCGTCACGGAGTGTCAGAGCCTCGCGCAGTGATCAATGTTGTTGGTGCCGATGACTCCTCTTAAAAATTTCTGGAACAGATAGTTTTCCTCGTTGGTGCAGCGCGCGGAAGAAAGGCCGGCAATGCTGTCCGGGCCGTTTTCCTTTTTGACCGCCGCCAGCCTCTCCGCGATGAACGCGTAGGCCTCGTCCCAGGTGGCCTCCTGGAAATCTTCGCCTTTTTGTCGACGGATCAGCGGTTTGGTGAGCCGGTCGGGATGGGAGATAAAGTCCATGCCGAAGCGACCCTTGACGCAGAGACTGCCTTCGTTGGGCGGGCCGTATTCGCGGTTGCCCATGACCTTGACGATTTTATTGTCCTTTGTGTAGAGGTCGATCTGGCAGCCGACGCCGCAGTAAGCGCAGGTGGTGCGGGTTCTCGCAAGCTCCCAGGGACGGCCGGCGAATTTCGCCTGCTTGAAGGTAATGGCGCCCGTCGGACAGACCTGCGCGCATTCGCCGCAGAAGACGCAGGCTGAATCAATGTAATCCGCATCAAAGGCCGGGCCGACTTTCGCGTAGGATCCGCGATTGGCGAAATCCAGCACTTCATTGACCTGAATTTCATTGCAGGCCCGAATGCAGCGTCCGCAGAGGATGCACTTGTTCAGGTCGCGGGTAATCATGGTGTTGGAGTTGTCCGGCTCGTAGCCGTGATGCTCGATGGGAAAGCGGGGTTTGTCGATCTGCAGCCAGTACACCAGGTTCTGCAGTTCGCAGGCGCCGTTTTGCTCGCAGGTCAGGCAGTTGTGGTCGCCGGACGACCACATGAGCTCCACGATCATTCTCTGCGCGGCGCGAATGGCCGGCGTGTTGGTGCGGATCACCATGCCGGAAGTAACGGGCGCGCAGCAGGAGGCGACATAGCTTCTCGCGTTCTCCACTTCCACGACACAAACCCGACAGGCGCCCACATTGGTTGTCTTGGAATAATGACAAAGAGTGGGGATGTAAATCCCCTGATTTCTTGCCGCCTCCAGAATCGTTTGCCCGGGGTCCGCCGATACTTCCTGTCCGTCAATTGTCACTGTAATCTTCGTGTCCATGTATTCTTTCTCCAGTTTCAAAAAATCAATATTTAAATAAGCTTTCCGTGGATCATCATAACTGACCATGAGTTTTTATAGGCAACCTCCCCCTTTGTCAATTCTATCAATTATGACTTATATCAAGAGTGGCACATATTGCGGATGCTTATGAAAAAAGATATGCTGCGCTTCAAAAAACAGATGCTCTTTGCCGGAAAAAATCATGAAAAAGTCAATCAACCGCCTCGCAGCAAGCTGTCGAGGTATGAAATGAACATGGTTATATCGCAGCAAGCTACGGAGAATTAACTCTCGTCCCGCGTGAGCGGGATTAAAAATTGACGGATTCAAAGTCACGGATCGGCAGAATCAGGCATTTGCCTTCCATTTGGGGGAGACGCCATGTCCAGAGAATTGATGAACACCAAAGAAGTCGCCCGATATCTCGACATTCATGAAAAGCAGGTTTATCTGCTCATCAAGGCGGGGAAGATTCCCTGCACAAAAATCACCGGCAAATGGATTTTCCCGGTCAAACTCATTGACGAATGGCTGCAAGACAGCATCGCAGAGGGCCTTCGAAAGGCCGGGAAAAAAATTCATTCCGTCGAAGGTTCCCTTCTGGCCTCGGGAAGCAACGATCCCGTGATGGACATCCTGCTTACGACCGTCAAAAAATATCATCCCGCCTTCACCATTTTTTCCGCCAATACCGGCAGCGTCAGCGGCTTGAAAGCGCTCAACGCCGGGCTCACGGATATTGCTTTTTCCCACCTTTTTGATCCCGGGACCGGCGATTACAACATCCCATTTTTAAAAGCGTATTGCCCGGATCATCAACCGGTGGTCATCAATTTGTTCTACCGCCGGGTCGGGTTTCTGGTGGGGCAGACCGGAAAAAAAATCTTTCAAGGATGGGAAAGTCTGGTGGACCGGCGGATTCGCTTCGTCAATCGGCAAAACGGATCAGGCATTCGAATGCTGCTGGATGAAGAGTTGAGAAAAAGGGGCATCGCTCCGGAAGAGATTACCGGCTATGATGCCGAAGTCTATACGCACCTGGAGGTCGGGCTTTCCATCGTTTCGGGTGAGGCCGACGTTGGAATCGCATCCGCCGCGGCGGCAAAAATATTTGACCTCAAATTCCTGCCCCTGACGAACGAACGCTTTGACATGATTCTGGATCAAAAGACTTTTTTTGAGCCGGCCGTTCAGGCGTTTATCGAAACCCTTCAGTCGGACGCCTTCCGGAAGCGCGTCGAAAAAATCGGCAATTACGATTTCAGGGATTCCGGCCGAATCCTGCATTCGGCCTGACCGGACGGATGTCCGGCCAAAGTCCTTCCGCTCGCGCGCAACGCTACCGAAGGGTGTTCCAGACGCAGACCGCCATCGGCTCGTAGCCCTTGTCCTGCAGAATCATGTCCAGATGCACCAGGCTGATCGCGGAAACATCCATGTCGCGGGCCAGTAGGCGCCCCGCCCGGTAAAGCGTCACGAGATATTTTTTGCATTGATCACAGATAAACGCCGATTCCTGGGTTTTGTTCTCGACGTAATAATATTCCATGCCGCTCTGGGCTTCTTTCTCGCAGCAGGGGCAGATGACCCGGGTGTAACGCCAGTCCCGGCCGCAGGCGCTGCAATGCAAAAATCGCTTGCCGCCCTGTTCTTCGATGAGCGCGATGGACGGAAATGAGCCGCAAACCGGGCAGTAGCCCTTTTCCCAGGCATAGCCTTCCAGAACCTTCGCCACCTCTTTCGCCCTCGTCTCGAGAACCACACGGGCCACCAGACTCATTAAAAAAGAAGCGTTGGAGGGCGACGCATCCGGATGTTTCAGCGCCGCGCCGTCTTCCGCGTTCGCGGCGGTTTTCAGGAAATCCGCCGGCCGGATTTTTCCCGCCGCAATCCATTCGCTCAGATGATGCATGTCGCCGGCCAGGGAAGGCAAACCCTCCACAACAGCATCCGCCAGGGCCAGGGCAACTTCTTTCAAATCCTCTTCACCCGAAAACAAATCGATCTGGCGGTTGACGGGAACCCCGGCGCGCAGCCGTTCCGGATCGATCGCCGAATAATCCAGCGCCGGCAGCGTGAGGCTTTCCGCAAGCTTTCTTTGCAGGGTGATTACCGGCCGAAAGGCTTTCAGCAATTCAGCGGACTGCGGATTTTGCTCCAGGGCGCGGTCGAAAATCTGATCCATGACGGATGCTTCTGTAGGGTCTGCCAT
>JAQVQT010000184.1 GCA_028701435.1 Smithellaceae bacterium
GTCTCTGCCGTTTTTTTGAACCGTCCGCCATCCGGAGAGTTACCGAAGTGGTCGTAACGGGATCGACTCGAAATCGATTTAGGGGCCACAAGCTCCTACGGGGGTTCGAATCCCCCACTCTCCGCCAGCAGATCATCCGAAGACATCCTCGGTAGTCCAAAAACCCGCTGAAAACAGCGGGTTTTTTATTGCTGAATAATCATTTTGGCGGGAAAAACGGCACGAGTCCAGTTATTACCGAATTTCTAATGCGCAGGTGTAACAATAGAGAGATGTTTTTACAAATCCGAGGGTGATGCCTTGATAAAAGGAAATATATCATGTATGTTTCCCGTGATTTTTGCCTTTGATTTTATTTGCACCCAATCGAGAAAAATGAGAAATGCCACGGGCAGTTTACGGAGGTTAAAAAGGAACTTACGTTTGGAGCCTGAATATTTTGCCTGGTAAAAGATATTCGCTGAAGGGGAGAAATCTAATGAAAACAATCACGGATCTGTGCAAACCCAGGGCTTCGGTTTTTGACAAGGCCCGCCTGGACACGGTTTACAATCTGGACGATCTGCCCGCCATTGACCCCGATGACTTTTTCTCCGAGAACTACGTGACCGAAGGTATGCGCGTCCTCCTGACGGAGGCTTTCAATCGCCTGGAAGGGAAAACCGCGAGCGCTTCCGGCACGTTTCTTCTCAGCCAGTCGATGGGCGGTGGGAAGACGCACAACCTGATCACCCTGGGGCTCCTTGCGAAACACCCGAAATACCGCAAGCGGGTCATGGCCGATTTCTTCAAGCCAGGCAATATGGGTGCGGTAACGGTCGTGGCCTTCAGCGGCCGGAAGACAAGCACCCCCTTCGGCATCTGGGGAGAGGTTGCGGAGCAGCTCAATCGCAAAGCCGTTTTCAACGAATTTTACAGCCCCCTGAAACCGCCCGATCCCAACAGATGGGTGGAGCTTCTCCGGGGGGAACCGGTGCTCATTCTTCTTGACGAATTGCCGCCCTATTTCGAGGCCGCCCGTGCCGTGGCCGTGGGGGACACCTATCTGGACCGCTTGACGGAGATCGCCCTGGCCAACCTGCTGGTGGCCGTCAACAGCAACAAGCTTCCCCGGGCCTGCGTGGTTATCACCGACCTGTCCGGCACCGCCTATGCGGCCGGCAGCGCGTCCATTACCCAGGCCTTGCAATCGCTCAGCGATCTGGAGCAGGAAGTCAACCGCAACGTCATTCGGATCGATCCGGTCAAGATCAATACCAATGAAATCTATCACATTCTGAGAACCCGAATCTTTGAGAAAATCCCTTCCGCTTCCGACATCGCAGCGGTAGCCGACGAATATGGCGCCGCCGTGGACAATGCCAGGAAGATGGGTCTTTCGGAGGTATCCCCGGATCAGCTCAAAACGGATATCCGGAACGCATATCCCTTTCACCCGGCGATCCGCGATCTGTACGCCCGCTTCAAGGAGAATCGCGGCTTTCAGCAGACCCGCGCCCTGATCCGGATCATGCGGCTCATCGTCTCCCGGCTTTGGAATTCCGGCGCAGCCGCCCGGCAGGGTCTTATCGGCCCCCACGCCTTTGATCTCCAGGACGCTTCCATGCTGGGCGAGATCCGGCAAATCAATGCGGGCCTTGAGGTCGCAGTGGCGCGTGACATCGCCGCGGAAGGCGGCAGCGCCCTGGCCCAGCAGATTGACGGCGCCGCCTCTACGGACGCCCAGGACATCGCCAAGCTGATTTTTCTTTCCTCCCTCTCGACGGCCACAAATCCCGTCCTCGGTCTCAGCCGTTCGGAAATCCTCGGGTACCTCGCGGCCCCGGAGCGGGATGTGGTCAAGCTGCGCGGCATTTTCGACCGCCTTCAGGCGGACGCTTGGTATCTTCATGTCTCACGCGATGGAAAGCTTTTCTTCAAGAACGTGGAAAACCTGAAAGCCAAGGTGGCCACCTACGCCCGGAACAAGCTTAGGGAACAGCGGGAAAAGGAATTGCGCGACCGCTTGGGCGACATGTTCAAGGTCACCACCCGCGCCGCCTATCAGAAAATCCAGGCTTTGCCGGCTCTGGATCAGGTCCAGCTTCAGGCCGATTCTGTCACATTGATCGTTTTTCGTCCGGCTGATGATTCCTATGCGGCCATCGAAGAG
Organism: Smithellaceae bacterium; assembly: GCA_028701435.1. Lineage (GTDB taxonomy): Bacteria > Desulfobacterota > Syntrophia > Syntrophales > Smithellaceae > UBA8904. The sequence continues at coordinate 2,153 of JAQVQT010000184.1, forward strand.
TTCTACAAGAACCAGCCCTATAAAAACCGGGTGTGTTTCCTGACCGGCGCCGCCAAGGCCTACGACACGGTTCTGGAGCGCGCCGCCGAACTAAGCGCCATCCGCACCATTATCGGAGAGATGGATCAGGAGGGTGTCCGGGAGAGTGATCCTCAGTACATGGAAGCCACGGAAATCCGAACCAAACTGGAAGGCAGGTTTTATCAGGCCTGCCGCGAGACCTTTACCATCCTCTATTACCCGGCGAAGAACGGCCTTGTGGCGGTGGATCTGGATCCCAAGTATGTTGCCAATGAATACAAAGGGGAAGAACAGGTTCTGGCGGCCCTAAAGGAATGTTACAAATACACGACCGAAATTGCCCCCGACGGAAATTTCCGGAACCGGGTGGAAAGCAAGCTCTGGCCGGAAAACACCAAGGAGGTTGCCTGGAGCGCCATCCGTCAGCGGGCCGCCTCCGACCCTTCCTGGGTCTGGCACCACCCCGACGCCCTGGACCAACTGAAGGACGAGCTGGTCAAAAGGGATCTCTGGCGGGAGATGATGGGCTACATCACGAAGGGGCCCTTCGAAAAGCCCGCCACCACGGTCCAGATCCAGGTCTTGAGCCGCGATGCGGAAACGGGACTGGCCACGCTGCGCATCCGGCCCGTCAACGGCGATACGATCTTCATGGAAACGAAGAGTGTCGCAACAACCTCTTCAAAGAAGCTTGAAGATTACGACCTCAAGACCAAGGCGCTGAAAATTTCTTTTCTCTGCGTTGACTCGACGGGCGAGCATGCCACGGGCGAGCCGATCGCCTGGACCAATGCGATTATTGTCAAACACCGCTTTTATCAGGAGGGAACGAAGCGCAAATGTGAACTGAAGGCATTGCCCGCAGGCCGCATCCGATACACCACCGATGGCGCAGGCGTCGAAACCTCCGGCGTGCCCTACGACAAGCCCTTTGATGTCCCGGTGGAGTGCCGGGTTGTTCTTGCCGTTGCCGAGGGGGATGGCGTCAAATCCCCGGCGGTCAACATTCCGGCGCCCCAGGGAAAAGTCGATCCCGCCGCGGCGGTTGACCGCGCCAAGGCCGCTTTCTGGCGACGCGGGTTCAAGAAGGACGCCACGGGCGAAACCTATCGCTTCCTGGAGACGGCCAAGAAGCACGAAGCGGAATTGGGCGGCGCCCGTCTGACCATTGCCAAGGATGCCCACTGGATCGAGCTGAACACCCCGGACGAAGAGTTTCACGCCGTGGAGCGTTTTGAGCGCGGCGCCGACCTGCTCAAGGAATTCATTCCGGAAGGGGTGTTGAGCATTGACGTCGCCGGCCTGAAGTTCGATTCGGGGCAGCAGCTTCTCGACATGGTTGCCGACCTGAAGACGGAGCTCAAAGAAGGGGAAGTGCGCCAGTGATGATGGTCCGCAGGAAACGTCAGTTTGTCGGTTTCGGTTTCGATCCCGGTGAGTCGGCTCACCATTTTGCCGTCATCCTTCCTGAAAGCGGAGAAGAGGCCGTGACCGTCGAAGAGCGCTTCGCATGGAACGATGGGCCCGATGTTGTCGAGGACACAGGCCGTTCTCTCGTCGTCAAGGTTCGTCTGGACCGCTACCGCTGGGAACGAATCGCGGATGCGGCCAGGGGCCAGTTCAACACGAGGATCAGGGCCAACGGCCACCGTTCCGTCGCCTGGAAAGTGGGCCAGCCCAACATCCTGCCCCCCCATTTCGGCAAGGAGCTGACCCTCCTGGCCTGGGCGGTGGAAGAGATGGATGAGAGCCTGATTCCCAACGTCATCGCCAACTGGACCGGCCTGGAGCCGGAGGAGCGTTGGTGGCTCTATACAACCGTCAATGCGACCTTCACAAGGGCGGAAGCGGGGAAGGACCGGGGCTGGCGCAAGGCGATCAAGATCGCCTTTTCGGAAAATCCGGTTCCGGAAATGCCGGGCGAGCGATTTGTGGAAGAGCCGGATCCGCTTCCCCTGCCCCGAAAAAAGTGCAC
>JAQVQT010000185.1 GCA_028701435.1 Smithellaceae bacterium
CTGCCGCCACCGGGTTCAGGCCGCCGATCAGAATCATTCCGATTTTATTCATGTCCACATGGGTCTGACAGACCGGATGGCCGGTATGGCCGATGGAAAGGACGCCGTGCAAACCGGCCTTGGCGAAATCCTCCATCACCCGCTCCACCAGCGGGCGGCTGAGCGCGGGGATTTCCCGAAAGTTGGCCAAAATTTTTCCTTCTCCGGTCTGGGTGACGCTTTGAACGGACGTCATTTTCCCGCGGATGAAGATTTCCGAAGGGTCCAGCGAGGAGCCGGCGTAATGAATCAGCTCCACGAAACGAAGGATTTTCCCGCCGCGCATCTGGAGAATGCCGCCGAATTTGGAATCGATCGGAATGCCGTGCTTTAGAAGGACGCCGTTGATGACGATGCTGCAGACCGTGGCAAAGCCGACGCTGCCTTCCGGCACCGCGATGTCGCCCAGACTTTTTCCGGCCTCGGCCACGGCCACGCGCGAGCTGACGGCCAGTTTTTGCTGAAACACGGGCTTCATGATGGAAAGCGCCCGAGAGAAGTGTTCTTTCGGAAAGAAGGAAACATTGACCGGCACCAGGCCGCGCTTCTTTTTGACGTCAAAGGTGGTTCGAAACGAGAGAAGGTCGATTCGTGAAATGGAAAGGCCGATCTTGTCCTGCACGCGGGCATCGGAAATTTCGGCAAATCCCTGCTCGGTGATCACACGGCCGTCGCGGCGTCCCACCAGTTTGGTGAGCCCCCGTTCGTCCATGATTTTCAGGTGGTAGCGGACCGTTCTCTCGCTGAGCTGAACGTGATAATCCGACATTCGGCGGGCAATGACGCGGGCGCCCACCGGATCGGGGCTTTCGTGGAGGATCTTCAGAATCAGAAGAACCTTCCGTTCAATGTCTTCGGGTTTAAAAAGCTCTTTCATTCGACTTCCAATCGGCAATCGGCAATCGTTTGCCGTATCCCTACTTTCAAACCGTTTTTTTGTCAAATAAAAATTTTACGGCGTTTGGTGAAACGCATCAGGGGGGCGCAAAGAGGGGTGACAGGCCTTACGTGAAGGTCGTGGGCCTTGCCTGGGAAGGGTTGCAGCGGGCCTGAATCTGCCTGGCAATTTCTTCAATCGGTTCACTGAACAGGAATTCCAGCGACAGCCCTTCCAGATACCGGTCGTTCCAGATCAGATTGTATTCATTGATTAAATTGCGAATATCGTCATACCGGTGCCCCAGCGCCTCGATTTTTTCCGGCCTGCTTAGGTTCTCATTGAAGGTGACATGGATCAGAAGCAGGTTGCCGATCCGTCCGTCCGCTTCCTGCAGGGGGATCACCATAATGGAAGAGGAATCCGTTTTCCCCCGGCCCAGATAAACATGTCCCGTGCTGACGATGGTTTTCTTGACTCCCATTAGTGTTGTGGGCTGCTCCGCGCGGGAGGTCATGCGCAGGGCGGCGCCGCCTTTGGCGCACACCGAAATGGTCGCATCGAGTCCGGGATGCCCCTGTTCGTCGAGGCCGCTGACGCTGTAAACCGTGTATCCCCGGACCGCCGCCGCGGCGGGCTGAAGGCGGTGAATTGTTCTGAGGTTGCGGTAGGTCAGATTTTTCGCGGAGAAGTTCAGGGCTTCGAGCAGGTCGAAAATGACGCCTTCGAGTTCCTTTTCCCTGCGGCTGGTTCCCACAGTCACGGTTTTGGCCTGATGGCGGATGGCGTCGATCGGACGGGTCAATTCGTCAATGGCGGTTCCCAGGGCTTCGTCCAGCAGATCGAACGGATGGACCAGGTCTTCCTGTCCATGAAATTCCTGCCGAATATCCTGCATGGGCAGTTTTCCGGATGCGTACTTCAACAGGAGCGTGAGATCGGCGATGGTTTTGCCGGAGAGCGCGCCGAATGCGCCGCTTTGGTTCCGGGATTGAAACAGAAGGTAGAAGTCGTTGATGATCCGGCAGAAAGAAACATCGGCCATCAGATCAAAAACATCAAAAATCGATAATTTCGTTTTTTTCTTTCGGGCCCGTTCGATGGCCAGGCGGCTGCGGAACGCCCGGAAGAGCTGCGCTTCCTCGTCGATGGCGCAGGCCGCATAATAACCCCACAGGTGGCCGGCCATGGTGTTCAGAATCACCGAAAGAGGGGCGGGTGCGGGGGGAATGGCAACGACCGCGTCGGCCACTGAATGGAAGCGCAAATCCCCTTCATCGGCGAAAACGACCGTCGCCGCTTTGTGCGCCCGGAAGATGGCGACATCTTTGACGATGTCCTCCACAACGACATCGGGATTGCCGGCGGCGCAAACGAGAATCAGCGGTTCGGCGGACAGGTCGATGTGTTTTTTGTTTTCCACGATGTCCGAAGAAATGGTTTTGTAACAGAGCTCGGACAGTTTGATGCGGATTTCGTCGGCCGCCGCCTTATTGGGGCCGCTGCCCACGACGGCCCAGTAACGCTTGCCGATGCTTTGTTTTGCCGCGGCGGCAACGGCGTCGCGGCGGTCGAACAATCGCTGCATGAATTGCGGAACGTCCTCGAGATGCCGAATCTGGCGGACGATCTCGTCGTCGCTCATCGTTCCCAGAAGGCCGGCGAAATAAAGGGCCAGCACCTGTCCGGCGACCATCTGGGCATAAAACGCTTTGGTGGAAGCGACCGACATTTCAATGTCCCGTCCGTCGCTGGTGTAAAAGACGCCGTGCGACGAAGCGGTGATGTCCGACTGGCGGCGGTTGACGATGGAGAGAATCTGCGCGCCTCTTTCCCGGGCCATGGCCACGGCCCGGTTGGTGTCGGTGGTGGTTCCGGATTGCGTGATGGGGATGACCAGCGTATCCGACAGATCGTCCTTGAGGCCAAAGCCGCTCAACTCGGATGCGACGCGCGACTGAATGTTGAGGCGGCTGCCCTTCAGGTACTGAGCCATTGCATCCGCCACCGCCTGGCCCGCCACCGCCGCCGTTCCGTGGCCGATGACAAAAATATTTTTCGTCGTGCCGTTCTGCAGGCCGCAGCGAACGGAAGCGGGAACGATGTCCTCGCCCAGATTGAACACAACCTGCGGCGCCGAACCGGCGTCGCTGATCCGGTATTTGCCCCGCAGCGTTCTCCGGACCGACAGGCCGGATTCTGAAATTTCCTTGAGAAAGAAATGGGGGTGATCGCCGCGGTCAATGTCCCGCGTAGTGATTTCCGCGGTTTGCAGATTCAGGTCGTCCAGGCGAATTTGGGTTCCGTCATAGAAGCAGGCGGCAATGCCCCGCACGCCAGCGCCACGGTTCTGATCCAGAACGAAAAGTTGTCCGCCCGCATCACCGTTCATCCTGATGAAGTTGGGCGAAACTTCCACCAGGCCATACAGCTCCGAAGAAACCATGTACGCATCTTCGCTTACGCCGACGTAAATCGACTGGCCGCTGCCCTGGAGCGCCAGAAACAATTTGCCCGGCTCCAGATTGCTTTGCATGGCGATGGCGTGCGACCCCTCAAAATCCTTTGCGGCCAGTCGAAACGCGTCCTTCAGATTTTTTCCCGCCTTCAGATATTTTTCGATTTGCAGGGGAATGATTTTGGTATCCGTCGAGACGTCCGGCGCAATCCATTCCCCGTCCTTTTCCCAATCCCTGCGGAGCGCCGGATAATTGTCGATGTCCCCGTTCAAGACCACGCTGATGTGCGCTTCCAATCCCGGATACGCGGGGAAAACAGGCGGCTCCGGACGGGAGGTGGCATTGTTGACCGGATGACAGTTTTCTTCGGTGATGGAGCCTACGGAAGCCCACCGGGTGTGGGCGATGGCGGATTCTTCTTCGGAGGCCTGTTCGGCAAATGATTGAAGAATGCCGTCGCGGGAGATCCATTGCCGCAAGTCGGCGACATTGCGGCCCAGTTCGCCGACCACGGAAAAAGTCTTGTAGGTAAACGCAACGTGAATTTTGCCGCCGTTATTTCGGGAGCTAGTGGAAAGGAAGATGGACCGGTTCAACAGATCTCCTTTTTGCGTCCGGCGCCGGTAGTCCTCGCCCCATCCGTTTTCTTCGATCCGCCGCACGAGCTCCTCGAGGGTTTTTTCATCTTTCAGCACAAAGGTCAGCTGAATGCCCGCCGAGTCCC
>JAQVQT010000023.1:0-13718 GCA_028701435.1 Smithellaceae bacterium
TTCTGCGGGCGTCATCTCGGTCTGCATCGCAAAAGGCGCGGTAAAGGAAAAAACGCTCCCCTTTCCTTCTTTGCTTTCAACGGTGATCGTTCCGCCCATCAGATCTACGATGGATTTGGAAATGGTCAGGCCCAGCCCCGTTCCCCCGTACTTGCGCGTGGTGGAAGAGTCGGCCTGCATGAAACGCTCAAAGATGTTGTGGATTTTGTCTGCGGGAATCCCGATGCCCGTATCCTTCACGGAAAACGTCAGGTCCACGGTATGGAGTTGTGCGTTGACGGCGGACGGCCCGGTCAATTTCACGTCCAGCATGACTTCTCCCGATTCGGTGAACTTGACGGCGTTGCCGATGAAGTTGATGAGCACCTGGCGCAGGCGCGTGGGATCGCCCATCAGTTTGGTCGGCACTCCCGGTGCGACCCGGCAGGCCAGCTCCAGCTCTTTTTTATGGGCCCGGACGGACATAATGTCCCCGGTCTGCTCCACCAGCTTTCCAAGGTCGAAAGGAATGTGCTCCAGATGGATATGCCCGGCCTCCACCTTGGAAATATCGAGGATATCGTTGATGATGTTCAGAAGGTTTTCCCCGGCCTCCCGGAAAATCTGAACAAATTTCTGCTGCTCGTTGTTCAGAGGCGTCTCCGTCAGAAGGTCCGCCATTCCCAGGATGGCGTTCATGGGCGTCCGGATTTCATGGCTCATGCTGGCCAGAAATTCGGACTTTGCGTTGCTGGCCACCTCCGCCGCTTCTTTGGCCCGGGAAAGCGCGATTTCCATTTGCCGCCGCTCGGTGATATCGCGGTAAATGGATTGAAAACCGATCACGGTTCCATCGGCCTGGCTGATCGGACTGACGGACACTTCAGCCAGCACGACGCGGCCATTTTTGGAGATCCATTCCAATTCGAGATTTTTTACGGGACGTCCTGTTTTGTAAATTTCGGCGTATCCCCGTTTGGCCAGTCGGGCATTTTTTTCGTCCAGGAGCATGCTGAATTTTTTTCCCGTCAGCTCTTCGCGGCTGTATCCCGTTTCATGCACAAAGGCCTCGTTGACAAACGTGACGGCTCCTTCCAGATCGATTTCGGAATAGGGGTCGGGAAGGGACTCCACCATGTTGCGGAAACGTTCTTCGCTGGCCTTGAGGGCCGTTTCGACCTGCTTGCGCTCGCTGATGTCCACAAAGCATTCCAGCAGCTTTTCTTGACCGTGAATTTTTATTTTCTTGACGGATTTCAGAACCGGCCGGTGATGGCCGTCCGCGCAGACCATCCATCGTTCGGAATTGTCGACGTCTTTGCCCAGGTCGCAGACGGGACAGGCGCCTTCCTGGGCCGGGCACAGAAAAGCATGGCACCGGTGTCCGACGATTTGATCCACGGGGGCGCCGAACATCACGGAAGCGGTTTGGTTGGCGTGCTCAATCATGCGCGTCCGCGGGTCCACGACCACCAGCCCGATGGGCAGAGATTCCATCAGGTGACGCTGCAGAGCCTCGCTTTCCTGGATGGCTTCGAGGGCTTGCTTTTGCCCGGTAATGTCCATGAAATTTCCCAGCGCGGCGCGTCGGCCGAGATACAGGATTGACGTGACGGTTTCCAGAACCCACAGGATTTCCTTTTGCTTGTTGACGAATCGGTACTCGTAAGGTTCGCGGCGCGGCGCTTTTAAACAATGGATCGCTTCCTGCCGGACCCTGTCACGGTCGTCGGGATGAACATGATCCAGGGAAGGCGCGCCGATCAGTTCGTTTTCGGCGTATCCGGTCAGTTTCTGATACAGCGGACTGACATAGACAAATTTGCCCTGCTGGACAATATAGATTCCGTTGCCGGAGTTGGCGATCAGGGCATCGGCCAGATGCGACAGGTCCGTCGTCCGGGAAGATTTGCGGGGTGCTTTCCCTGTCGGTTTGGGTTTGCCGGCTTGAGCGGCCGGTTTTCTTGTGGCTTTTGTTTTCGGGGAGGTTGTTTTCATGGGTCATCGCCATCCTTCGCGTGATAAAGGGTTCCTGACGCATCCTTTCAATCTGGACACACAACTACCTGAAAAAACGGTTCAAGTAAAGGCCGCAACATCGTTGCCGGCAGACGCGTTCAGCGAACCTTCAGAACGATCTTGCCGATATGAGCGGCCGATTCCATGAGGGTATGGGCTTGCGCGGCTTCGGCAAGTTCGAAGACGGTGGAGATCAAAACCTGCAGCTTGTCTGCATCAAAGAGCGGCCAGACGTTTTTGTGAAGGGCCCGGGCAATGGAAGCCTTTTCCTCCAGGGAGCGGGGACGGAGCATCGAGCCGGTGAAGGTCAGGTTTTGGGTTAAAATCGGCAGGCAGTCCAGCTCCACTTTCGCGCCCTGCATGAAGGCGATCTGCACGAGCCTTCCGTTTCGGGCCAGAAGACTCAGGTTCTTCTGAATGTAGGGTCCGCCCACGAAATCCAGGATGCAGTCGATGCCCCGCTTTCCAACCAGGCTTTCGATTTCCCGCGTCCAGTCCTGCGTCGTATAATCCAGCGCAACATCCGCCCCCAGTTTTTTCACGGCCTCCATTTGAACGGCGCCGGCCACGGTTGTAAAAACGTTGGCGCCAAAGGCTTTGGCCAGTTGAATGGCGGTATAGCCGATGCCGCCCGCGCCGCCGTGAATGAGGAAGTTTTCTCCGGGCGTGAGCGCCCCGCGCTCAAAGACGTTGGACCAGACGGTGAAATAATTTTCCGGAAGCGCAGAGGCTTCCGCCAGCGAAAGCCCCTGAGGCACCGGCAGGCAATGAAGCGCGGGAACGGCGCAATACTCGGCATATCCGCCGCCGGGCGAAAGCGCGCAAACCGAATCTCCGGTTTTCCAGGAGGCGACGTCGCTTGCGGCGGCCGCAATTCGGCCCGCGACCTCCAGACCCAGAATGGGGGAAGCGCCGGGCGGCGGGGGATAAGCCCCCATGCGCTGATAAACGTCCGGCCGATTGACGCCCGCGAAGGCGACTTCAATCAGCACTTCTCCGGCTTTGATCTGCGGTAAAGGCCCTTCCTTCAGGATCATGCAGGAAGGGGGTCCGCCTTGTCCGTGATCGATATATTTCATGGTTCCTCCTCCGCCTTTCAAAAAGTGCCTTTGTCAAACGGTGATTTTCTTTTTTCCTGCACGACAGTCGCAAGAGGCTGTCCTGGCCACCGGCGGGTGTGTTCAAAATGAGGTACGATCCTAGCACACCGGAAAGAAAAAAACACGGACTCCTGTGCCGGTCGGGCCGGGTATTGCCGTGGAATTTCATTTGTTTCAAGAATAATTTTTTTTGATCATGAAATTTTCTTGACAGGCAATTTGCGTTTCTATATGCTCTCGTCCCAGTTCACGTCAATAGAAGCAGATGTATCTAACTCCTATGAACAGTAGTAGCGTGGTGATCCTATGGACATGAAGCGCGATTACTATGAGGACATCGAGCTTTTCAAAAGCGGGACGGTTCTCGTCTGGACAATCGTGTTGCTGCTTTTTCTTTTTACCCTTCCCCTCTATTTGCCCTCTTACAACATTTACCTGATGAATATTATTCTGGTGAACGTCATTCTGGCGGTCGGCCTTAATATTCTTGTGGGTTACACCGGCCAGATATCCCTGGGGCATGCCGGTTTTTTCGCCGTGGGCGCTTATGGAACATCGATCATTATGATGCATTTGCATGTTCCTTTTTTGCCCGCCATTATTATCGCCGCGCTGATCGCGGCTTTTTTGGGGTTTATCATCGGTCTTCCGGCGCTGCGGCTCGAAGGGCCCTATCTGGCGATTGCCACACTGGGCTTCGGGCTTACCATTATGCACATCATCGGCCGCTGGGAAGTTTTCGGCGGCAGAATGGGCATTACTGCACCGCCCCTGGATTTAGGGATTCCGAATTCCTCCTGGAGTTTTGTGATTAAGGGCGATGTGCAAATCTACTATCTCATTTTAATCATAGCGATCCTGCTGGTGATCGGCGCGCGCAACCTCATGAAGACACGGGTGGGCCGCGCCTTCATGTCCATTCGCGACGACGATATCGCCGCCGAGGTCATGGGTGTGAACCTGACGATCTTTAAAACCATGTCTTTCGCCGTCAGCGCTTTTTACGCCGGTATCGCGGGAGGCCTTTACGGGTTTGTTGTTACTTTCTTCGACCCCTTTTCCTTTAATCTGATTCTTTCCATCATTTTTCTGGTGATGGTGGTTGTCGGCGGTCTGGGTTCCGTGCTGGGGGCGATCATGGGCGCCATCCTGATTACGTATCTTCAGTACGACCTTTTGAAAAACGTGGAAAACCTGCCCTATATCGGCGGGGTGTTGGTGGCCATCTCCAAGCAGTGGTTTACCGTGATTGGGCTGGCCAACTTCGCCGGCATCGCTTTGGGAATCATCATGATTGCCATTGTGATTTTTGAGCCGCTGGGAATGTTCGGCATCTGGATCCGGATCAAAAAATATTGGAAGACCTGGCCGTTTTAAAAGGTCAAAAGGGAGTCTTTGCATGTTTGAGATGCTGTTGATTGAAGGTCTGGCCATCGGAGCCTGCTACGGTCTTTTCGGCGTCGCCGTCGCCATTATCTACAAGACGTCGGATGTGGTAAACTTTGCCCAGGGCGAAATGGGCATGCTGGCCACGTTTGTCGCCTACCATATCATGACGGCCTATGGATGGCCTTTCTACATCGCTCTTCCCGCAACGCTCCTCTTTGCCATTTTGCTGGGCATGGCCATCGAAATCTGCATTTTACGCCCGGCCAAGGAGCCGACCGTGCTGGGCCTCCTGATTCTGACGCTGGGCGCGGAAATGCTGCTGATGGGACTGGCCGGCTGGAAATGGGGCGCCGAACAAAAGGACTTTCCGTTTCTGCTTTCCGTTTCCGATACGGTGCAGATTTTTCCCGGTTTCGCCTTAAACTCATGGACCATCGGCGTCTTTGTGCTGACCGCCGTCATCATGGTTTTGCTTTTTCTGTTCTTCCGCTATTCCAAACTGGGCATTGCCATGCGGGCGACGCAGCAAAATGAAAACGCCGCCAAGATCATGGGCATCAAAGTCGAGCGGGTCTTTTCGATCACCTGGGGCATGAGTTCGCTCATCGGAGCGCTGGCGGCCATGTTTTTTGCGGCCCGCTCGGTGCTGGATCCCAACTTCATGATGGAACCCTTCATGCGCGCCTTTGCGGCGGCCGTTCTGGGAGGCCTGACCAGCATTCCGGGCGTGGTCATCGGCGGATTGATTCTGGGGATCATCGAAAACTTTTTCGGTTATGCGTGGCCGGAATGGAAACCCATCGTGGCCTTTGTGGTGATCATCCTGATTATTACCGTCAGACCCAGCGGGTTGTTCTCCAAGCATTATGTGAAAAAAGTTTAGGGCTTTTAACCGCTGTCCATTTCGGGAGGGACGGCTTGATGCATTCGGGAGATTTTTCATGAGCGGGAAGAAAATCACCATCATCTTTTGCGCCGTCGCGGCATTGTTTGCCGCGGGCCTTCTGATCTGGGATGTGCCCCGCGGCAAGGTGGAAATCCTGCTGGAAAAAAGCGCAATTGAAAAAGCGGCCCTGACTTATTTGAAGGCTGAAAAAGAAGGCGATCTGAAACAGATTTACGCGCTTTTGGCCCCTTCGTCCGCTTACCGGCAGGCGCACTCCTACGATTCGTATTTGAAGGATATTGCCAACTATCCTCCTGTGAAGATCAACACCTATAAGATTGTTGACATCTATCGCCTGCGGGATAACGATAATAGGGATAACTACCCCGGCGTGGATAAATTGGTTCAGGTGGAAGTGGATGTAACCTTCGCCGACTCAGGTGAAGAGAGCGTCTATAACTACAGTTTCACTTTTCTGAAGGAAAAGGGAAACTGGTACAAGGGCTGAAGGATAGAGCGGATTGTGTGTTTACTGAACAGCAAACCATCAGAAACATGAAAGCAAAGGAGAGGTTATGAAAAAAATATGGATTGCCTTTTTGCTGATAGGTACGCTTTTTATGACTCCAATCCTTGCCGATGCCGCCGCCAAACCGGGTTTTGACGACAAGGAAATCCGGATTGCCCAGTGGGGGCCGCAGACGGGTCCTGCCGCACCCTGGGGATCGGTGGCGAGGGGGAGCGGCTTGCTTTTCAATGTCGTCAACGAACAAGGAGGTATCCACGGCAGGAAGATCAAATATTTCATCCGCGATGACCAGTACAATCCGGCCCAGACGAAGGCCGTCGTCAAGGAACTCGTTGAGAGAGAGGGTGTCTTTGCCTTTGTGGGCGGTGTTGGAGGAGCCTGTGGCCTGGCCGTTATGGATTACCTCTCTGAAAATAAAATCATCTGGGTTGGACCGTCAGCGGCCATTACTCAATTTGTTTTCCCGGTAAAACCTTACCTGTTTGCTGTATATCCATTGTACGAGGACGAGGGCAGTATTCTCGCGAAATATGTTGTGGAAAAGCTTCAGGCCAAGAAGATCGCGTTCTTCTACCAGAATGATGCTTATGGCAAGGACGGGCTTGAGGGGGCTAAAAAAAGGCTTGCAAGATACAACATAAAATTCGTTGAAGAGCTCTCGGTTGAACCCGGCGAAAAAGACCTTTCCTCCCAGATGCTGAAATTCAAGAATTCCGGGGCTGATGTGGTTATCATGTTTGTGAATCCTACCGCCGCCGTCATTGCACTGAAGACCTGTGCCACCATAGGGTACAAACCGCAGTGGGTGTCTTCCAATACCCTGTCGGACTACGGACTCATGTTCAAGATTACAGGCGGTCTCTGGGAAGGTGTCATTACCGGCGCTTTCGGCATGACCCCCACGGCTGACCATCCTCTCATGAATATGTACAGAGAGGCCGGAAAGAAATACACCCCTGAAGAAAGATGGGGAACCTTCTACCTCGCAGGCATCGTTTTTGCCGACCCCCTGGTGGAGGCGCTCAAACGCGTAGGACCTAAACTGAGCACGGAGGCCTGCTTGAAGGCGTTGAATTCCATTAAAGGTCACCAGACCATCGGACCCAAGGTGACCTGGACGCCGGAGATCCATCAGGGTACGGACTCCATCCAGATCCAGAAATGCGGGCCTGGTGGAAGTCACATCCTGCTGCAGGACTGGACGGCTAATGATATGGCCATTTGGAAGAAGAAATAGCATGAAGGGCAGCACTGAAAGATATTGAGTATTACAGTATAGAAAATACTGATATAGAGAATACTGAGAAAGAGGAGGGGTTATGAGAAAAGTACTTATCGCAGTCATGATTGTATGTACGGTTTTTATGATTTCAAGCTGGGCCTGCGCAGCCAAGCCGGGATTTGACGACAAAGAAATCCGGATTGCTCAGTGGGGGCCTCAGACCGGACCTGCCGCGCCCTGGGGTTCGGTTGCCCGGGGCAGCGACATTCTGTTTAAAATTATCAACGACGAAGGAGGCATTCACGGCCGCAAAATTAAATACTTCATCCGCGACGATCAGTACAATCCCGCCCAGACCAAAGCCGTCGTGAAGGAACTGGTGGAGCGAGAAGGCATTTTCGCCTTTGTCGGCGGGGTGAGCGCGGCGGCCGGCATGGCGGTCAAGGGTTATCTGGAACAGAACAAGGTGATCTGGGTCGGTCCGGCCACGGCCATCAATGAATATGTTTTCCCCGTGCAGCCCTATCTGTTCGGGATTTACCCCCTGTACGACGATGAGGCCAGCATTCTGACCAAATATGCGGTGGAGAAGCTTAAAGCCAAAAAAATCGCATTCTTCTATCAGAACGACGCCTATGGCAAAAGCGGTTTGGAAGGCTGCGAAGACAGAATGAAAGCCCTCAAAATGAAGCTTGTCGAGAAGAGCTCCGTTGAGCCGGGTGAAAAAGACCTTTCCTCCCAGATGCTGCGCCTGAAAAATTCCGGGGCCGACGTCGTGATCATGTGGGTCAATCCCACCTCGGCCGTCATCGCGCTCAAGACGGCCGCGACCGTCGGCTTCAAACCGCAGTGGATGTCTTCCAACACCCTTTCGGACTACGTGCTGATGAACAAGATCACCGGCGGACTGTGGGAAGGCGTGATCACCGGAGCGTTTGCCGTGGCGCCCGATTCCAACACGCCGCTTTTGAAAAAATACCGCGAAGCCGCAAAGAAATACGCGCCGGAAGAACGCTGGGGCACCTTCTACATGGCAGGCATTCTCTTTGCGGAACCTCTGGTGGAAGCCATCAAAAGAGCCGGCCGGAACCTCAGCACGGAGGCGGTGTTAAAGCAGCTCAACTCGATGAAAAACTTTCAGGGAATCGGCCCCCCGGTAACCTGGACACCCGCGGTGCATCAGGGATCGGACGCCATTATGATTCAGAAGTGCGGTCCGAATTCCACCTACATCACGCTGCAGGACTGGACGACCAATGAATTGGCAACCTGGAAGAAGAAGTAGATCCGGCAAAACAGGAGGCGGGGCCTTCACCCCGCCTCTCTTTGTGACGACAATCGGTTTTACAGTCACGGGTAAAAAAGCTTATGGCGCATTTTAAAGTGGAACACTTGAGCATTGCTTTCGGAGGCATCAAAGCAGTCAATGATGTCAGCTTTGAGGTCGAGCACAACAAGATCTTCTCGATCATCGGGCCGAACGGCAGCGGAAAGACCACGATCTTCAACATGATCAGCGGCATCTACAAACCCAATGCCGGAGAGGTGCTGCTGGAAGGCGAGAATCTCGTTGGTCTGCGTCCGGACACCATCGCCCGCAAAGGCGTGGCGCGGACTTTCCAGAACATTCAGCTTTTCGGCAACGCCACCGTCATGGACAACCTGATGCTGGGGCGGCACATCCACATGAAAACAGGCATTCTCAGCGGCGCCTTCATGTGGGGAAAGCATTCCGCGAGCGCGAAGGAAGAAATCAGACATCGGGAAATCATTGAGCACATCATTGATTTTTTGGATCTTCAGTCTCTGCGCGATCAGTTTGTGTCCAACCTGCCCTATGGCAAGCGCAAACTGGTCGAACTGGGGCGGGCGCTGGCCCTCGAGCCCAAGGTGCTCCTGCTGGATGAACCGTCCGCCGGTATGAACACGGAAGAGAAGGACGATTTGCGCATCTGGATCAAGGATATCCAGGAAGACTATCAAGTGACGATTCTGCTCATCGAACACGACATGAACATGGTGATGGGCATCTCCGACAGAATTCTGGCCATCAGCCAGGGCGTGGAGATTATCGAGGGCACGCCGCAGGAAGTGCAGAAGCACCCCGATGTGATTGCCGCCTATCTGGGAGAGGAGGACTAATGCTCTCGGTTAAAAATATTGAAACCTGGTACGATCTGATCCGGGCGCTGCACGGCATCTCCTTTGAAATTCAGGAGGGGCAGATTGTGGCGCTCCTGGGCAGCAACGGCGCGGGAAAAACCACGACGCTCAAGACGATCATGCGGATTCTTGAAGACGACGACCAGCCGGAAAAAGGCACGATTGAGTTTCTGGGCAAGCGCATCGACCGCATGGACACGGAGGAAATCGTCCGCCTGGGCATCAGCTACGTGCCGGAGGGCCGGGAGGTCTTTCCCGAGCTGACGGTTATGGAAAACATTCAGATGGGCGCTTACACGCGCCGCGACCGCAAGGGCATCCAGGCAGACATTGAAGGCATTTTCAAGCAGTTTCCCATTTTGAGCGAGCGCAGGAACCAGCAGGCCGGGCATCTGAGCGGCGGGGAGCAGCAGATGCTGGCCATCGGCCGCGCGCTGATGAGCCGCCCCAAGCTGTTGATGCTCGACGAGCCGTCGCTGGGTCTGTCGCCTCTGTTGACCAAGGAAATTTTCAACATCATCCAGCGTATCAACCAGCAGGGCATGACCATTCTGCTGGTGGAACAAAACGTCAACATGGCGCTCAAATATTCTCACTACGCCTTTCTCATGGAAAACGGGCGCATCGTCCGGGCCGACAAACCGGAGGTTTTGCGCGAAGACAACGACGTGAAGGAATTCTATTTGGGCATCGCCACGGAACAGTCCGTCAAGGGCTACAAGCGCTACAGGAGAAAAGTCCGCTTTCGTTAGCCTCGCGCGTTTACAGCCTGAGGATATTTTACAAGCCGCTTCTCGAAGAGTTTAAGGAGGAGAGAATGGCAATCAAGACGTTGCCTAAAGCACTACTGAACATGGTAGAAAAACAACCAAACCGTATTGCCATGAGGAGAAAGGATTACGGCATTTGGCACGATATTACCTGGACCGAATATCTGGAAAACGTCAAACACGTCACCCTTGGCCTCCACGCCCTCGGTGTGCAGTATAAAGAACATGTGGCGATCATTGGGGAAAACAGGCCGGAGTGGCTTTACTCGGCCCTGGGCATCGTCTGTGCCGGTGGGGCCTGGGTTGGGGTTTACACGACAAACCCGGTGGCGGAATGCGAGTATGTGGTGGGTCATTCCGATGCCGTTGTCTATATCTGTGAAGATGAGGAGCAACTGGACAAAGCGCTGGCTTTCCGGGACAAAACACCCAAATTACGGAAGCTCATTGTCTGGGAAATGGAAGGACTCAAACATTTTGAAGATCCCATGCTCATGAGTTTCGATCAACTCCTGGCACTGGGCAAAGAAGAAGACCGCAAGAATCCGGGTCTCTTCCTGCAGCTGACCGAACTGGCGAAGCCTGAAGATATTGCCGGCATCATCTATACCTCCGGGACAACGGGACCGCCGAAAGGGGCCTTGCTGGCTCATGAGGGCTATTTGTGGGTTGGTCAAGCGGCGCAGGCCATCATGCCCGCAACCAATGAAGACGAGACGATTTCTTTTCTCCCCCTGAACCACGTCTATGAACAGATTTTCGATATGATGTTTCATTTGACCGTAGGGCAGATCGTCAACTTTACGGAAAATACGGACACGGTCATGGCGGACATGCAGGAAATATCACCCACGATGTTTCATGCCGTCCCCAGAATATGGGAAAAGTATTATTCCGGGATTGTTCTGAAAATGGCTGATGCGACATGGCTCAAACGAACGCTTTACAAGATCGCCCTCATGATCGGGACCCGATACAACAACAGAGCGCTGACCAAAAAGAAGGTGCCCCTTCATCTGGCTTTGGCCTATCATCTGGCCTACTTTATGGTCTTTTGGAAGCTCAAGGAGCGTCTCGGCTTTGATCGGGTGCGCGTAGGTGTTTCCGGCGCCGCCCCCATCTCCCATGAGATCTTAAAGTTTTTCCAGAGCATCGGTATTCCCATTCGCGAAGGCTACGGCATGACCGAAACAACGGGCATCACCCACATGTCGAGCGAAGTGGACTATAAGGTGGGAACGGTTGGCAAAGCGCTGCCGGAAACGCAGGTTAAAATTGCTGAAGACGGCGAGATCCTCGTGAAGCATACCGGTATTTTCAAAGGTTACTACAAGGATGAGGAGCAGACCAAAGAAGTTCTGGTGGACGGGTGGATGCATACCGGCGATGTGGGTGTGATTGACGAGGAAGGATATCTCAAGCTGACGGACCGGAAAAAGGACCTGATCATCACGGCGGGCGGTAAAAACGTCGCCCCCCAGTACCTTGAAAATCTTCTGAAATTTTCGCCTTATATTAACGACTCCGTGGTCATCGGCGATCGTCGGAAATACTTGTCGGCGCTCATCGTCATTGATGAGGAGAATGTTACCAAATATGCTCAGGACAACAAGGTTCAATTTACCACCTTTGCTACGATGACCAAGGCGCCGGAAATCATCAGTCTTATTCAGGAAGAAATCGATAAGGTGAACAAGCAGGTTTCCCGTGTTGAGAATATTCGAAAATTCAGGATCATTGATAAGAAGCTTTATACCGAAGATGGTGAAGTTACCCCGACCATGAAGGTGAAAAGAAAATCGATCAACGCCCAGTTCGGCGACCTGATCGAGTCCATGTACAAAGACTAAAGACGCGCTCCATGATACAAAATAATATGACGGCCAGACCGGTTAATGGGTGCCGGAAGGGTTCATCGCGCCATACGCGGAAAGTTTATGCCAGATTCCTCTTTGTTCCTCACTTATAAACGGCGATGGCCCCGTCATCCCCTTTCCTTTATATTTGACGCGCCTGATATTTCTTTATATCATTCAAAGCAAATACATTACCGGTTTATCCATTCGAGGTCCCATGCCGCAAATCCATCGTTATGAGTTTGTGGTTCCCCGGGAAGCGGAAGATCGAAACGGGCATGTCAACAACGTCGAATATCTGCGCTGGATGCAGGATGCGGCCATGCGGCACTCCGACACATCCGGCTGCACCGCCGCCACGAACGCCGTCGGCGCCACCTGGGTAGTGCGCTCGCATAAAATTGTGTATTTGAAGCCCGCGTTTGCCGGCGACCGGGTGGTGGTCTGCACGTGGGTGGCGAGTCTTCGCCGGGTTCAGTCGCTGCGCCGGTATAAAGTGTTTCGGCAGACCGACGGGGCGCTGCTGGCCCAAGGGGAAACGGAGTGGGTTTTTGTGGACGCCCGAAAAGGGTCTCTGCGTTCCATTCCCCGGGATGTTAAGACCGCATTTGAAGTTCTGCCTGAGGGGCAGGAGAAGAATATTTTCGAATCATAAAGGAGGACTTCGTCATGCCCAGAGTGGAGCTCGACACACAGGCGCCCGAATTCACACTGAACGATTTCAACGGCAAAAGCGTGTCCCTGTCCGATTATGCCGGACAGAAAAACGTTCTGGTCGTTTTCAACCGCGGCTTTATGTGACCGTTCTGCCGCGCGCACATGGCGCAGTTGCGCCGGGATTACGATTCGTTCGTGAAACTCAACACGGAAATCCTCGTTGCGGGCCCTGAAAAACCCGAGACGTTCCGGGACTACTGGAAAAAAAATGACCTGCCGTTTGTCGGCCTTCCGGATCCGGAGCACCGCGTTCTGAAGCTGTATGGTCAGGAGGTCAAGCTGTTCAAACTGGGCCGTCTGCCCGCGCAGATGCTGATTGATCAATCCGGGAAAGTCCGTTTTGTGCATTACGGCCATTCGATGGCGGACATTCCCCCCAACGGGGAGATCCTCCATTTGATTGAAACGCAGCTATGAAGCAACGCTCCCATAGACCGAACTGCCGGGAACAGAGACGATGCCCCAAACCGATGAAAAAAATAAAGGATGAGGCCGGAAAAATTCAGCAGGAGGTGCGAATGAAAAATCTGAAGGGCAGGAATGTTCTCCTTACGGGCGCCGGAAGCGGCATCGGTCGGCTGATGGCGCACTATGTGGCTGATGAAAGCGCCAATACGGCCCTGGTCGATATTCAAGCAGCGGCCCTTGAGAAAACAGCCGAGGAGGTTCGGCGACGGAAAGTCAAGGCGAAAGAGTATGTTTGCGATATCTCCGATGGTGTATCCGTCGGAGATATGGTGGCCCGGATCAAAAAGGATTTCGGACAAATTGACGTGCTCATCAACAATGCCGGAACGGTCATTGGAAAATCATTTTTCGATCTGACGCTGGAAGAGATGCAGCGCACCATGAACATCAATTACTGGGGGCATGTCTATTTCACCAAGGCGGTTATTGGAGACATGGTGGCGCGCAATGACGGGGCGATTGTCAATGTCGCATCCTCCAGCGGGCTTATCGGAATGCCGATCCTGTCGGATTACGCCGCCAGCAAATTCGCCGAAGTCGGATTCTCCGAATCGCTTCGGCGGGAACTCAAGAAATTCAATTACACCGGCGTCACGGTGACCTGTGTCTGCCCGTACATC
>JAQVQT010000023.1:13728-16360 GCA_028701435.1 Smithellaceae bacterium
GCGCGTGCGATTGTGGAAGGATTCAAGAAGGGCAAGCCTTATGTCATGCTCCCGCCTTTGAGCATTTACAGTTCGCTGATGCTGAAACTTCTGCCTACACCCCTGTTCGACTGGATCCTGAAGATGACCGGCGCCGAGAAGGCGATGGACTGTTTTGAAGGCAGGAAATCATGTTAAATTAAAAAAATTGATCATCATGGAAAGGAGAGCAGTATGAATCTCGAATTTGCGAACATCGGGGAGATGGTGGAAACGCAGGGTCGCCGCTATCCGGACAGAATTGCCATCCGCTTTTACGAACGGGACATCACGTATCGTGACCTGGATCAACAGAGCAACCGCGTGGCCAACGGTCTTCTTCGGCTGGGCGTCCGGAAAGGCGACCGGGTCTGCCTGCTCATGGATAACAGCCCGGAATTTTACTATACCTATTTTGGGATCAACAAGATCGGGGCCATCGCCGGTCCGGTCAACTGCTGGTGGCAGGTCACGGAAATCCGGTACCTGCTGCAAGATTCCGGGGCCGTAGCCCTGTTTTGCGATCACAACTATCGGGGGCTCGTCGACCAAATCATCGGCGAAACGCCGGACCTGCAGCATGTCATTGAACGGGAAGCCACCGACGATCGTTTTCTGCCGTTCGAAAAAATGCTGACGGAGCCGGTGGACCTTGCGAATGCGGCGATCAGCCCCGACGACGTCTCCACGATCGTCTATACCTCGGGAACCACCGGAAACCCGAAGGGAGTGTTGCTCACCCACAGGAATATCCTGACCAACTCCTGGCAGGCCAGCCTGCTGGCCAACATCGATGAAAAAGACGTCATTTTGTGTTTCCTGCCGCTCTTTCACGTCAACGGCCTCGTGATTACCGGGACCTCCCCCTTGAGCAAAGGCTCCCAGATCGTCCTGCGACGGAACTTCTCCGCCTCGGAGTTCTGGGAATGCGTCGCGAAATACCGCGTATCGATTTTCAGCGGCGTTCCGACGGTGTACCAGATTCTCCTCAACACGCCGGGGTTTGAAGGATTGGACGTGTCGTCGCTGCGTTACGGCGTTTGCGGCGCGGCCCCCATGCCCGTGGAGACCATCCGCAAATTTGAGGAAACCTTTAACATGATCATCGTTGAAGGCTATGGGCTGACCGAAAGCACCGCCGGGGCGACCGCCAACCCCATCAACGGCGTCCGGAAAATCGGCTCCATCGGGATTCCCTTTGCGGGAACCGAAATCCGGATTCTGGACGATGAGGACAAGGAGGTTCCCCAGGGAGACGTGGGAGAAATCTGCATTCAGGGCGACCATGTCATGAAAGGCTACTTCAATAAACCCGAGGACACCGCCCAGACCCTGCGCGGCGGGTGGCTTCACACGGGGGACATGGCCTATAAAGACGAGGACGGCTACCTGTTTATCGTGGACCGGAAAAAGGAAATGATCATTCGGGGCGGTGAAAACATCTATCCCAAGGAGCTGGAGGGCATCATCTGCCGGCACCCCGACGTCGCGGAGGTTGCGGTGGTTGGCGTCCCCGATGCGATCTACGGGGAGGAGGTCATGGCCTGCCTGGTTCTCCATCCGGACCGGACGCTTGCGGAGGAAGCCTTTCAAGACTGGTGCCGGGCGAACATGGCGTCCTATAAGGTGCCGAAATACGTGAATATCCGCGCATCCCTGCCCAGGAACCTTCTGGGGAAACTCCTCAAGAAAGAACTGAAGGCCGCCCTGAAGTCGGAGGGAAAAATCTGACGCAGGAAAAAGCGGGATAAGACAGCGGAATAAACGGGCGACGGGGAGATTCTGGATTTGATCCGATCGCGGTTATGACAGAAGGCCTTTGAGTTTGACAAGGCCCGCAAAGGCGAAATAACCGGCGAATCCGATCAGGAAGAGGGCGCAAAGGCCGATCAGCCGGCGGTAGAGCCGGTCCGTCAGCAGGCGCCTGCCCCGGGCGACCGCGCCGGCGATGAAAGAATACCAGGCCAGGTCCGCTGAAATGTGGCCGGCGAAGAAAAAGGCGATTCCCCAGAGGCCGTACTGCCAGGCGTAGAAAATATACCCGATGCCGATCGTCGCCCACCAGATGATCCAGTAGGGATTGGAAACGCTCATCAGGATTCCGTTCAGTACCGGAGAGTTCATTTTTTGCTGCCCGCCTTCCCATGACAGCCGAAGGGTGGGCAAAGACCGCAGCATTCCCGCCGCCATCCAGATCAGAATCACCGCGCCCGCGAGCGCGCTTACCACAAAAACCGCCGGCATCTGAAAAAACGGGGCCAATCCCAGGAAAAGAGCAACCACCAGCGCCAGTTCCAAAATGGCATGCCCGGCAATTATCAGCGGCCCGGCCCAGAAACCCCGCCGCGAGCTCTCGCTGATCGTCGCCGTCAACAGCGGTCCCGGCATCAGCGCGCCGGAAAGCGCGATGACAAACGAGGAAGCAAAAATGGTGAAAAGAGTAAACAGCATAAATTTTCAAATTCTCGATCTTGTTTGTCGCGTTACGGGGGACAAGGCAAAACAACTTTTGTAAAACACGGCAAAGTCCGTATGTCAAGATAACGTTTGAACAGATAACGTTTGAACGTTTGAAACTGCGCGGCAATTACTCATTTTCGTGCGGGTACGTACG
>JAQVQT010000186.1 GCA_028701435.1 Smithellaceae bacterium
ACTCCATCAGGGTCGGCGGCGGCTCCCCGGGCTTGCGGCCGGTGAGATGGCGGGAATAATTTTCAATGCCCTGGCAGTAGCCCATCTCTTCCATCATCTCCAGATCGAAGTTGGTTCGCTGCTCCAGACGCTGCGCTTCCAAGAGCAGGTTCTGTTCCTTATATTCGGCCAGCGTCACGGCCAGCTCGGCGCGGATGTCGGCCGTCGCCCGCTGTAGATTTTGCTGCGTCGTAACATAATGGCTGCCGGGATAAACGGCGGTTTGGTTGAGCGACCCGATTTTTTTCCCGCGCAGCGGGTCGATCTGGACAATTGCTTCAATCGTGTCGCCGAAGAATTCCACGCGCAGCGCCTGCTCATCCTCATAGGGAGGAAAAATCTCCACGATATCGCCCCGGACGCGAAAGGTGCCGCGGTGAAAGTCGATGTCGTTGCGCTCATACTGGATCTCCACCAGGCGCTTCAACAGATCCTCCCGGGGGATTTCTCTGCCCACTTCGAGCTGAACAATCATCCCCAGATAGGCCTCGGGCGAACCGAGGCCGTAAATGCACGACACGCTGGCCACGATGATGACATCTCGCCTCGTCAACAGCGCGTGCGTGGCCGCGTGGCGAAGCTTGTCGATTTCCTCGTTGATGGCGGAATCCTTTTCGATGTAGGTGTCGGTTGACGGCAGATAGGCTTCCGGCTGATAGTAATCGTAATAGCTGACAAAATATTCGACGGCGTTGTCGGGAAAAAGACCCTTGAATTCTTCATACAACTGCGCGGCCAGGGTTTTGTTGTGTGCGATCATCAGAGCCGGACGGCCGGCACGCGCGATCACGTTGGCAACGGTAAAGGTTTTGCCGGAGCCGGTCACCCCAAGCAGCACCTGGTGCTCTTTGCCCACAGCGAGCCCCCGGGTCAGTTTGTCAATGGCCTGCGGCTGGTCGCCGGAGGGAATAAAATCCGTTACGAGTGAAAATTTTTCCATCATTGAATCCAAATATATGATCAATAAACTGAAGTTTCACCCCCTGGTCAGGGGGCGCACGGCCGATTGGGTGTCGGCTCGCAATGACACTACCGATCGCGCTTGTATGTCATTGCGAGGGCGCAGCCCGCGGCAATCTCATATTTCATCAAATAACTCTTTCCACGCGCTATTCATTTCCTCTATTAGTGTTATCTAATTTGCCCTTGAACCACCCTTTATTTGTTTTTCCCTGGCAATGGCATTTTTAATATCATCATAAACTTCGTAAAATACTAATTTATCCACATTGTATTTTTTCGTAAAGCCGTCCAATAATTTATTTTTATGTTCATAAACCCTTCTCTTCAAATCATTTGTAACGCCTGTGTAAAGAACCGCATTGTTTTTGTTTGTCATAATGTAAACATAAAATTGTTTATTCATACAATGTCCGTTCACAAATCAAATATATTGAGATTGCTTCGCTACGCTCGCAATGACGCTTTGAATATCTTTTCCTTCAGTCTTCATTTTGTAGGGAACGGTCGCGACCGTTCCCTACGCAGGTCATGACCGCCCTTGCAGGCGGCAAGACCGTTCCCTACAAAAACAACACCGGCTCCCGCAGGATCGCCTCCCTTGCCTTCATTGCGCAGGCGGCGGTTTCGGGATGCGTGTCCCGAAGCGAGGCGATCTGGCGCAGGTTGTCCGCCGTACGCAGCACCAGCGACGCCATATCCCCATCGGCCACACCCGTCAGGTGAAGCACGTCGTCCCAGTCCCGGCCCTGTGCCCAGTAATACATAGCCGCTCCCGCCGAAGGATGAAGATTGGGGACGGAAAAGCCCGCGGCTTCCAACCTGCGGGCAAGCGGGCGGACCGCCAGCAGCATTTTGCGCAAAACAGCCGTCAGGGTATGCGGCAATCCCCCGGCGGCAAGCTGCATTTCATCGTCCCGGTCATACGCAAAGACGGCAACAACGGCCGCCAGAAGCTTTTCATCATCAGGCAAAGCCTGTTTCCGCAGACACTCGGCAACCAAAAGCGGATGATCCAGCCTCAGGCGCGCCGCCCAGAGGCCGTCTTCCATCAGCTTCCCCTCCGGATCGACAAAGCCCTCCTGCTTTAAGAAATTCAGATGCCGGGAAAAATCCTTCCACAGCCAATCGGCCGCGGACAGGCCCTTTTTGCCGGTTGTATTTTTCTGCCAGGCGGCAAAAGATCTTTCAAATATTTCTTTCACACCGGCGGGCGTTTGCGACAATAAAAGATTCAGAACCATGGAAAAGTCATTCTTCAACCGGCTGAAAATGTCCTCCGGCGCGGCAAACAGCATTTTTTTAACATGTGCCAATTCCATAAAGCGTCCGGGAACCGCCAGCATGAAGCCGATGTTGTCCTGCCCGCGCCGGCCGGCGCGCCCGGTCATCTGGCGAAATTCCGTTGCCGACAGGGGCGCAAAATCGCGGCCGTTAAACTGATCGGAGTTGAACAGCACGATCGTTCTGGCGGGAAAATTGACGCCGGCGGCGACGGTGGTCGTCGCGAAAATGGCCCGAAGATGCCCACGGTTCATCATTTCCTCCACCAGCAGCTTCCAGGCCGGCAACTGTCCGCCGTGATGCGCGGCCAGCCCCGCAGAGCGAAGCGTCTTGATCTGCCGATGGCCGCCAAGCGTGGGAAACTTCTCCAGCAGGTCATATAGGTCGTCGGCAAATGCGCCGTGGCTTTTCATGGGCGAAAGACCCGCCCGGCAGGTAAGAGCCGCGTCGCATTCCGCGCGCGATTTCAGAAAGAAGATGGCCGGCAAAAGGTTAAACCGCTCCAGAACCCTTATGATCCCCGCATAATCCGGCAGGTGGCGTCCCGCACGGTGCCGCGATGGACCTCTTTTAAAAAACTCGCAAACCGCCGGCCCGGCCTTTTTCCCTTCCAGAAAGGGATGAAGACATCCCGAGGGATGCAGGAACATCGGGTACAGAGGCACGGGGCGCTTTTCCTCGCGGATCACGGTGCAGGGCTTTTTCCGGATGGACGAAAGCCAGGCGGCAATTTCCTCGCCGTTGCCGATCGTTGCGGAAAGCAAAAGCACGTTCACGCGCACCGGCAGATAAATCAGAATTTCTTCCCAGACCACGCCGCGGTCGGCATCCCCGAGATAGTGCGCCTCATCCAGAATCACCAGATCGCAGTTTAAATCCTCCCCCCGGTGCATGGCGTCGTAAAGCTGGTTGCGCAGAATTTCGGTCGTGCCGACGATAATCGGGGCCTCGGTGTTTTCCTTCGTGTCGCCGGTGATGATGCCGACGTTTTCGGGATCAAAATGCAGGCCGAATTCCACCCACTTGGAATTGGAAAGCGCCTTGAGCGGCGAGGCGTACCAGGCGCGCCCGCCTTTTTCGATGACCGACAGAATGCCTTCCCGCGCAATCCAGGTCTTTCCGGATCCGGTCGGCGCCATCACCAGACAGTCGTTTTGCCGAATGGCCGCGAGCGCCCGCGCCTGAAATTCATCCGGAACGAAAGGTGTTGGATGCGGTTTTCCGATTTTTGCCAGAACGTTTTTGAGCGGCGGGGCAATCTCCGGTTTCATGAAAACCTTCGCCTCCGGACGTCTTGTTTTTCGCAGGGAAACCGGAGACTTATGCCGGAAGGGAATTTTTTTGCGGACTCTCTTTTCTTCCATGATGCTTTGCTTGTAGCACACCCGTTCATAATGGTAAAGCCCGGCCGACAGTTATGGCGTCGCTACCCAACCCGTTCAATATTTTATTCGTTTTTTGACCGGCATTGAACGTTTCATTAAAACAAAACGAAGTGTTTGATCCTGCCGGACAATCGTGATTGTTTTGGTTATTTTTAATATTCAAATAAATTCATATAGATATAAAATATTATCCAAGGTTTGTGCCTTTGGCATGCTTATTTCATAGTAAAAGGCAGAAAAACGAAACACCGGTCAAAATGGAGGAACGGAATCATGAAAAAATACCTGCAAACAGCTCTTTTGGTCGGTTTCATTGTCCTGACCACGGCAACATTCGGTTTTGCCCAGTTCAGCGCCGGCCCGGAGTCCGCATTCCCCTTCTTTCATCTGGGCTGCCTGATGATCGGCGGTCT
>JAQVQT010000187.1:0-1586 GCA_028701435.1 Smithellaceae bacterium
AAAGTCAAAACCATGGAAGACAAGCTTCGCAAACGCGGCATCGCCGCCGATGAAGAAACCATCGCCGGACTTTATGAACAGAAGCTTCCGCTCCTTTCCGACATCCGGTCTTTGCAGAAATGGATCAAAGACAGAGGAGGCGACGATTTTCTGCGCTTCCGTCAGGAGGATTTGATTGCCGGCGACCCGGACCCGCGGGAGTTGAGTCAGTATCCGGATCAGATCCGGCTCGGCAATGCCGTCTTGTCCTGCCGCTACCGGTTTGAACCGGGGCGCGCAGCCGACGGCGTGACCGTCCGCGTGCCGCTGGGGCTTGTTTCCAGGACCGCCTCGGAAAATATCGAAAAGCATCTGCCGTCTCTGCGACAGGAGAAGGTTTTACACTTGCTCAAGTCCCTGCCCAAAAACATCCGTCAGAAACTGCCCCCGCCGATCCAGGTGGCCGGGCAATTCAGCGAACGTGTGTCCGGTGAAAACCAGGCGCTGCCTTCGGCGCTAAGCAGGTTTTTATTCGAGGAATATCATTTGACGGTGCCGGCCGACTTCTGGTCGCCGGAGAAACTGCCGCCGCATTTGCAGATCCGCTTCAGCGTCGTTGACGATCTCGGGGGCGAAATCCGAAGCAGCCGCGACATCGGAGAACTAAGGCAGGAACTGACCGAACAGGTCCGCCGCGCGTCTCTGGAGAGCTGCCGCCGGCAATGGGAAAAGGAAAACCTCACCGGCTGGGACTTCGGACGGCTGCCCGAAGACATTGAACTCACCGGCAGACACGGCGTGACCGGCTGCGCCTATCCCGCGCTGCAAGCCCAGGGGGAAACGGTCCACCTGCGTCTTTTTGCCGACTCTCGGGAAGCCGCGGCCAGTCATGCGCCCGGGGTTTCCGCCCTCTATGCCATTTATTTTGCGGACAGACTCAAACAATTAAAGAAAAACCTGTCGCTGGGCGGCGAGCTGAAAGAGCAGGCGGCCCTGCTGGGCAGCGCCCGTCAGGTTGAACGATCCGTTCTCGAGCGGGTAAAAAAAGATCTTTTCCAGCGGTCCTGGCGAAGCCCTGAAGAGTTTATGAAGCATGCCGATGCCGTCCAGCCCCAAATTCTTTCCCATGGCCAGGAGGTGATCACGGCCATCGCGCCGGTTCTTCGAAGCCTTGCCGAAACCCACGACGGCCTGCAAAAACTGATGCTCAAAAACCGGTCCCATCCTGCCGTGGCAAAATTTCTGCAGGCGGCGCTGGCGGAGATGCGCGTCCTTATCCCTGAAGATTTTATTCTGCGCTACGATTTTGACCGCCTGCGCCATCTGCCCCGGTATCTGAAAGCCCTCTCCATGCGGGCCGAGAGGGGAAGCCTGAACCTGGCGTCCACGGAATCGAAGCTGCGCCAAGCGGCGATCTACACTGCAAAACTTCAGGAAATCCAGGACACGATGGGCGCTGATGCATCGGAGGAAAAACGAAACAAGGCGGATGAACTGCGCTGGATGATCGAAGAATACAAGGTTTCTCTTTTCGCGCAGGAGCTCAAAACCCCCTACCCTGTTTCACCCAAGCGGCTCGACCAACTGATTCAGGAAATCGGAAATAT
>JAQVQT010000187.1:1686-4061 GCA_028701435.1 Smithellaceae bacterium
ATGCGGAAGTAGCCCGGCGCGCCGAATCCGCTTCCGGGGACCACCAGAATATTTTTCTGCACGAGCCTTTGCGCAAACGCCACATCATCGGGAACCGGACTTTTCACAAACAGATAAAAAGCGCCCTGCGGTTTAATGAATTTGTATCCCGCCCGGGCCAGGCCGTCGCATAGCAAATCCCTTTTCTTCTGATAGATCTTTACATCCACGGTGATGTGCTGAAGATTGGCCACGATGCGCTGCATCAGGGCCGGGGCATTCACGAATCCCATAATCCGCGTGCACAGGATCAGCGCCCGGATCAGGTCGTCCGACTCGTGAACCTTCGGATTCACGGCGATGTAGCCGATTCTTTCGCCCGGCAGCGACAGGGTTTTGGAGTAGGAATACGCGACGATGCTGTTGGCATACGCCGTGAGCACCGAAGGCAGCCGAATGCCGTCATAAAGGATTTCCGCGTATGCCTCGTCCGAAAGGAGATAAATGGCCCGGTTGTACTTTTTCTCCTTTTCCTTGAGCAGCCGGGCCAGGCCGGCAATATTCGTTTTGCTGTACACCCGGCCGGTTGGATTGTTGGGCGAGTTGAGAATGACCGCCTTGGTGCGGCGGGTGATCGCCCGGGCGATGGCGTCCGGATCCAAGGAAAAATCAGGCCGCGTGGCCGCGGTTTTCACCACGCCGCCGTAGTTTTCAATGTAAAAGGGGTACTCGACGAAAAAAGGCTTGAGAATGAGGACTTCATCGCCGGGATCCAGGATCGACTTCAGGATCACATTGAGGGCGCCTCCCGCCCCGCAGGACATGACAATATGATCGGCATGCATTTTCAAGCCGGTGGTCCGGCTGATCTTGCGGGCGACCGCCTGCCGGGTTTCCGGGTAGCCGGCGTTGGGCGTATAGCCGTGCTTGAGCATAATTTCCTGACGGGCAACGCGAACCAGCTCTTTTTTGAATTCGCGGGGATGATCCACGTTGGGATTGCCCAGACTGAAGTCATACACCTTGTCGTGTCCGTGTCTGCTTTTCAGAAGGTTCCCTTCTTCAAACATCTTGCGGATCAGGGACGACTGCGACATGGAGGCTTTGATTTTCTTTGAAATGCTCACGATTCTTTCTCCCGGGCGGCGGCACGAATGGCGCGCCTTCTGCTAAACGTTTTTCTTCAGGTACTCCGAAACCTCGCGAAAGTCGTGAAACGCGCGATAGGGAACGGCGCTTTCCTGCCGGCACTTGCGCAAAAGCTCGCCCTTGGCAAAAATCAGGTCCGCGTATTGGGACGGGCAGATATCGGAATGGCCGTCGCCGACGTAGATGATTTTTTCGTACATCAGGCGGTGCGCATGAAGAATTCTGCTCTTGCACGTCCCGCAGCGTCCGCACAGGGCATTGGCCTGCGGAAAGTCAAAGGTCAGGGCATCCTTGTCGCCGAACACAACGGTATTGGAATAAAATTCGATCTCTCCCAGACGGTGTTTCTCCAGGATCGCCCGAATGTAAAAATCAAGCCCGTCCGAAACGATTTTGACATCCACCCCTTTTTTTCCGGCGAGACGATAAAACCGGACAAAAAAGGGATCGATGGCGGAGCATTTCAAAACATGAGCACGCAGGCTTTCGGCATCGACCCGGACCAGCGGCGCAATTTTTTCATACGCCTCCCGCGATCCCATGCTGCCGTTGACAACCTCGCGGTCGATGGCTTCCCGGCATTTTGGGGCAAACCGGTTCAAAACGCTGTCCCCAACATCCACCCGGGAAATCGTGCCGTCAAAATCCGAGAGGACCAAAGCCTTTTTTTGCTGAAAGAGCATGGCAAGTGTTTTTTCCGCAGCCGATTTTCTATCGTTTGCGGCGCTTCAGCAGAACAAAAACGCCCAGCAGAATCAGGATCACCGGCAGAATATACTGGGAGTATTTGTGCACATCAAAACCGTAAAAGTTGATAATGAGAAAAATGACGCCGACCGTGGCGACAAACCAGCCCTCGATGGCCCGGATTTTATAAAAAAGTGTGCTGATGCCGATGACGATGAGCAGAATCGGCCAGGTCTGGTCGAAACCGTATGGGGTGGTTTTGCTGACAAAGATCAAAACCCCCAGGGTGATTAAAATAAGTCCGCCGGTAAGAATGTTTCGTTTTTCGTTAGGCATATCCTTCTCCTTCAATAAAATGTATTTTTAAGCGGCGGGGGGGATTGCCCCCCCTGCGCGCGCTTATGGTTTTTCCGCCAGCTTCAGGAAAGGTTTAAACAAATCGATCGGAATCGGAAACACCGTCGTTGAATTATTTTCCGCGGCAATCTGATTCAGCGTCTGCAAATAACGAAGCTGCAGCGACATGGGCTGCGTCTCCATCAGGGCGGCCGCATCAATCA
>JAQVQT010000188.1 GCA_028701435.1 Smithellaceae bacterium
TAAAGATCAACATGATAGTTTTAATAAATGGTTCGGTCCAGCATTCAAAGAGTTTATGAAAAACAATCCCGCACCTACTCAATCTTCTACTGAAAATATTGATGATCTATGGTCTAATATATCTCAATAATTAACATTGAATTATACTTAAAAACCTATATTATATATGTATGATACCCTCAGAGTATATAATATCAAAGATTAACCAATATACCAAACGTCCTATTAAAATTAGGCACCGTAATGCGTATAACTTCGAATGCCCTATCTGTAATGAAGGGAAAAGTTCAGGCAAGAAACGCAGAGGGTATTACGACATAGATAAAGGTTATGTTTATTGTCATAACTGTAATAGAGGATGGGATCCAATAAAATGGATTCAAGATGTCTGTCAGATGTCTTACAAAGAAGTTCTTGCTGAAGCAAAAGACTTTGGTTATACAGTTAATGATTACATTAATACTCGTTCGGAGAAAACTAAGAAAGTAGATTTCGGTACACTTCCTGATGACAGTATAAATCTACTTGAACGCACACAAGTTAATTACTACAGCAATGAACTCGTTGTACAAGCGTGTTTAAACGCTATACAACAGCGAAGATTAAACAAAGCTGTGAACAGACCGAAGAGTTTTTGGGTATCTCTTAAAGATAAGGTTCATAAGAATAGATTAGTAATTCCTTTTTATGATGATGATAATCAAATTCGTTTCTATCAAACTCGGGCGATAATGCCTGAAGATCTAAAAGATGATAGACCTAAATATCTTTCAAAGCTTAATGCTGATAAACGAATTTATGGAATGAATAACATTGATCCTGATTTAGAACA
This sequence comes from Smithellaceae bacterium, assembly GCA_028701435.1. Taxonomy (GTDB): domain Bacteria; phylum Desulfobacterota; class Syntrophia; order Syntrophales; family Smithellaceae; genus UBA8904. Next base: position 833 of record JAQVQT010000188.1, read on the forward strand.
TATTTTTATCTTTGAAGGCCCAATTGATAGTATGTTTACTAAAAATGGTATTGCTATTTGTGGAACAAACTTAACAGAAATACAAGAACAGCTTCTACGAAAATATAGTCTCTATCAGCACATTTGGGTATTAGATAACCAGTTTATGGATAAAGCTGGGCGAGAAAAAACCCTTGATCTAATAGAACAAGGGGCTCGAGTGTTTATATGGCCAAAAGATATTATACAGTTCAAAGATTTAAATGATGTCTGTGTGAAATATCAACTGGATCAAATATCCAACAAGTTCATTGTGGATAATAGTTTTACAGGACAAGAAGCAAAAGATAAACTATCTGTTAAGTAACAGGTGGAACACAACCAGGATTTTTAAATTCCTTTTGTTCTAGTGGTGCAGCAGTACCCATATCTTCCAACATCATTGGAAATTCGGGATGGCCAGAAAGAGCTGGATTCACAGTTCCAGTAAATGCTGTATTTAAATAATTACCACCTATTTCATTCTGCATGTTCAATGTTCTTCTTTAAAACTCTTTTAACTTCAGAGGGACGTTTCTTTAAAGTACTCTTACGGAATTTACGTTGCTTTGCCATTATCTTCTCTTGAGTTTCCTCATTAAGAGTTCCTTCATCTACTTGACGCAAATGAAAGTTTAGTGCCTTTAGGAACTTGTTTCTACAATTATTAAGGGGAGTACCCGTATCTTCATCAACTTGTTGGCGTCTATATTCAGACTCAACAGCCTCTAAGAACTCTGGACTGAATTTTATTTGTCGTGGATAATACTCGCGTTTAACCGCCTTATACACATTAAAACCTTCACATAATTGTTCAAACTTTTCCATATTAGTAATCACTCATATCTGAACTACGAGAGTAGTCTCTATAGGCTGCATCTACATCAGGATCGATTCCTAATGCATTATCATCAAGATCGTCTTCTAGACTTGAATGTCCACGGACTCTCTTCTTCTTTTTAGGATTACCCAAAATGATATCGGAATCATCTTCAATATCTTCAATGTCGCCTGCCAAAATAGCATCTTCATCATCAGGTACTGGAATGTGTTCATCTTCTGGACGTTCACTAGCAGGTGTAAGATCTTCCTCTTCATCATCTAATGAAGGTGGCATACCCATACGCTTCATAGGTTTAGCAGGATCTTCATAAGGAATATCAGGACCTAAATCACCATCTACTTCAGGTTCGCCCTCGTCAGCACCTGTTAGTGCAGGGGAATCAATCTTTTCTGTATCAGTTATGTGTTTGGGCATTTGATCACCCATTTTTCTTTGTAGGTGTCCCATTGGAGAAGTAGGTGTTGTTATTCTGTCGGCACCAGCTGCTGGACCTTCTGCAACATCAGGTGTCTCTGCATTACCTGCAACATAACCTTCTGGTGTCCACTTAATCATACCCTTTAAAGTATTAGCAATACCTGCAGGGCGAGTCATTAAACCTTGGAACTGATTTTTACCTAATATCTTCTTACCACCAATAGCTGGTACAGTTATATTGTATAAATCATTCAAAGAAAGACCTTTAGTCTTTTCCGCAAACTCATCATCAAATCCTGGTTCATCTGGTAAATTATTAACAATATATTTGACACCTAAAAAGGCCTGTTGGTATGCAGGTCCTCTTCCGCTAAATCTACTTAAATTGTCATAATATGCACGCTCTTCTTCAGTTAAATTCTGAAGAGCTTCTTCTCTTTGCTCAGGTGTAATCTTAATGTGGCCAAATTTAGCAACGCGGGACATTTCCCCCAATACCATATCGCACACAGTTTCAAACGTTAATTTATCTTCAATCATGAATAACCTCTTTTGTGTAATTATTTACCCTATTACAAGGTAAATTAAATAATTATTTGGGGTGTTTTTTTGACGGATAATTTCTTTTCTTCCACTAAATCCTTTAAGGCTTGAACATCTTCTTCAGATATTTCAACATCATTCATTAGATTATCTTCTTCACCAAAGATATCTCCTTTGGAATTAATGTATAGTTTTGCCATTTCAAGACGTTGTTCGGGGGTTCCAAAGATTTCAATTATAGCAGGACAATCATCTTTAGGAAAGAATGTATCTTTTCCCTTATGATATGTTTGAATAATACCTTTAAATAGGTTATCTATTTCTCCTCTAAATTCAGGATTTGTATCTCGCTGTTCATCAGGAACTATTTCAATAGGATAGGCATCTAAAATAGGAATAAAAAATATGATATCATATACACTTACAATTTTCTTAAACTTCGCAATTGCTTGTTCAATATATAAGTCGTCAACATCACCCTTTTTCTTAGCATTAAGCCAAATACTATATACTAAATTGTCAAGAGGACCACGATCATAAATTACATACTTTTCGTTTTTAGTTTCTTCAATCTGATTATATAGGATTTCTTGAATAGCTTTTTGACCAACAAGATCACCATCACGATTCAATTTAATATCAGATGCCTTTGCTGCCTGTCTATAAGAACGTTTTGGAGCAATATACATCGGCCATTGCTTTAAAAAATCATTGATAAATGTTGTCTTACCTACACAACTCGAACCACATACAGCTATTTTCATATTAATCCTCTCCTTTCAAAAATCTAATTGCATCTTCAATGCTCTCTACTTTATGAGCATACGTTACACAACCCAATGACCAACCTGGTATATTTTCAGGTTCTACACCATCAATCATATAGATTATCTTTTTATTAAGATAAGCAGCAACTGTTAGTTCACCCCAAGTACCACTACCTTTACCCGTTGTTTTATCAATCTTAATAAAGAAATGACTACATCTCATTACATCTTGAATGTCAGGAATAATAAAATTATCATAAATCCATTTCTTAAACGCAAATTCATCTACTTTTCCTAAAGGACAAAATTGTGTTGAAGGATTCATTACTTGATATAATCCAAATAATTCCTTTTCCATTTGATTACGCCAACTTGATGGATCCTTACTGTGTTCTATACTGCCGCTAAAGGTACACCGATTTGTTCATAAACATCCTTTCAATAACTTATATTTATCATATTTTCTTTTCATTTTTAAATTACAATTAACATTATATATCATATCTAAAAATTGTAACGCACTTTTACTCTTCGATATCATAATATAATAGTAGTTTTCCTTTACTCCTATATTTATATGATAATCAATCTTTTGTTCCTTCAAAAATCTCTTTATAAGATTAATAAATTTTAATGAAC
>JAQVQT010000189.1 GCA_028701435.1 Smithellaceae bacterium
AGTTGATGGGCCGAAGGGGATTTATTTGCAGACGGCTTTTCGAAGCGCGTCTCCCGTCGAATCAGGAAGGACGGGCTCCCATTGCGGTGAATGATTTTTTCCTGAAAAGATTACTTTGCCGCTGGTGTCATAGACGATTAACGAAGCTTTTCGGATCAACTTTTTCCCGCAATCGATTTCACACGTGAACATTTTTCTGGACATCCGGCGGTATTCTTCGGCGGGCAGTCCTCTTTCTTTCAGAGATTGAAGGTATTTTTCCCTTCCCGCATCGGAAAGGTTTTCTTTTCCCAACACCTGGACGATGTGGTTTCCATTTCTTTTGTCAATATTGAGCTTCCGGTGATGGGAAAAAACGGTTCCGTCTTCACTCCGAAGGTATTCCACCCAGTCCGGTGAGGCGGCCGCGGGCGTCGCGGACAGAAAGAAAGCCAGAAGCGGCAGGCAGGCAAGAGAAACGATCTTTCTGTACGTTCCACCCTTCGCGTTTTTGGATCCCCTGGTGAATTGGTTCTTGACTTTGATTTGGTTTGCGCTTTTCATGACGCATTCTGTATAACTGAAAAGCGCATGCGGGATCAACAGGTTTTTTGCCCGCTGTTTTTGCCCGCAAATTTCAGGACGCGGGCAGGTCTTCCGGAAAAAAAGATCAGCCCCTGAAAAAGAATGGTCAACGCAAAAAGAGTCGGCTATGATGAAAAAAACGAATCCAGGGGCAGTCATGACCATTTGGCTGTGGATGAACGGAATCGCAGCCGGAAGTGCCTGGTGTCCGTGAAGGGGCCCGTAATGCTCGAAGAGAAAAAAACCGGTGGTTTCTACGGATGGGTGATGATGCCGCTTCTGTGCCTCGTGTATTCGATCCCGATCGGTTTTGCGCTCTACGGGCCGCCCGTCATTTACCGGTTCATGCAGAAGGACCTGTCCTGGCAGCGCGGAGAGATCAACCTCGGCTATACCATCATCGGAATGATGCTCGGCCTGGGCGCATTCATCATTCCGTGGCTGATGGATCGCTTCGGCCCCCGCAAAACACTGGCCATGGGCGCGTTCCTGACGGCGGGGTCGGTTTTGCTGATGGCATTTGCCGGGCAATCCTATCCCGTTTATCTGCTTTTGTGCTTCTTTACCGGTCTGGGGATTTCTTTCGGGTCGGTCGTGCCTGTTCAGGCGCTGGTTCTGCTGTGGTTTAACGTTCACCGGGCGCTGGTCATGGGCCTGGTGCTGGGCGGCGGTGCGATCGGCGGGTTCATCTATCCCCAGATCATCAGCGCCTTCATTGTGGCTTCCGGAGGAAACTGGAGGGTTGGCTGGTGCGTGATCGCGGCCGCCTGCTTTATCGGCGCGGTTGTGGCCATGATCGCCGTACGGAACCGGCCGGAAGACCTTGGACAGCATCCGGACGGACTGGTTCCCTCGGCCGTTCGCGAAGCCCTGTTCGACGCCCGCAGCGGGCGGATCAGAACCTACCGCTCGCCGGTAAACTGGAATTTCAAAGACGCCCTGAAAACCAAAAGCATCTGGCTGGCCATCATCGGAATGTCGTTCATCTGGTTTTTATGGCAGTCCGTGCTGACCCAAACCCCGGCTCATTTGAGCGACCGGGGATTTTCCATGTCCGATCCGGTCTGGTTTCTTCGGCCCGCCTTTATTTACGGGCTGATCCTGGCCTGCAGCATCGCAGGCCGCCTGAGCGTCTCATTTCTGGGCGAACGCATGGAAAGCCGTCTGCTGATCGCCATTGCCGGGTTCAGCCTGATCGGCGGGGGCGTTCTTTTCTGGTTTGCCTCCCGGGACAACCTGTGGGCGGCCTACCTTTACCCGCTTCTGGTCGGCTTCGGCTTCGGCGCGTCGTATGTGTCTTATCCTCTTTTGATGGGGAACTATTTCGGCACGGAATCTTTTCACAAAATCAGCGCCGTGGCCAACCCCATTACCTCCGGCTTTCCGTATTTCGGCGCGTTTATCGCCGGCTGGCTCTATGATGTGAACGGCGGCTATGGAGCGGCCGTCGTCATCGCCTGCTGCATTGCGCTGGTCGGCTCCGTGCTGATGCTGCTGTGCCGCCCGCCCGTCAAGGCCGGCTGAAGGTTCGCTGCAGGACCGAATCAGGAAAAGGATGTGGAAATTTTACAAACGAAAAGAGGCTGCAAATGCCCGGCATCCGCAGCCTCTTGATTTTACTGGCGCGCCCACCTGGATTCGAACCAGGGGCATCCAGATTCGTAGTCTGGCGCTCTATCCAGCTGAGCCATGGGCGCGTTTTTTTCAAAAGAACGATGGAGGCCTATAGCACATTATCCGCCTGATGCAAAATGAAAATGTTCGGTTCGGGTTGGACGGAAGTCAGTCTTTGCTCTTCAATGTTTTTTCAATGTCGTCGATCACATTCTGCAGGCCTTCTTCCCTTTCGATAATGAGAGTCGTGTCGTCGGAGACGCCGGTCTGTCCGGCCGTTCCCTTGGGGCCGGCGGTTTCCCTGACCCGGTTGACCTGCCAGGAATCGCCCGACGTGTCCACCAGCCAGTTGTTGAGGTCAAACTGCAGGCTTCGGACGTGGGGCAGGGCGGCCAGCTCGCGGGCGATGTTTTCGACTTCCTGCGCGGAGAAATCTCCGTTGGGCCGGACCAGATCCCCGCTCAGATAGACCGTACTGCCCATAAAGGAGTACTCTATTCGGGCCAGATCCGCATCGTGCCGCGTGATGACGATTCTCACGTTGCGGTTGACTTCATACCGGGATACCGGATCATCCTGTCGCATGCGCCACCCTCACTTGACGGCTAAATACCTCATAAGAAGGACCGCTTGTCAAGGGCGGAATGAGCGCGGGAAGGGGCGCCGACACTTCGGATTTGATTTTGAAGAGACATTCGTGTACAAAAAATCATCTTGCCGGGAGATCTGAAACCGAGAATGGATAAAACTGTCACCGAACATGACCTGAACCAACCCGTCGTCCAATACGCTTCGGATGATTTCGTCGCACTACGGGCGCGACGCTCCGTGGCGGACGCGCTCGAATGCATCCGTTCGTCGCAGACGCAGAGCGCGATTCTTTATTTCTATGTAGTGGATGACGAGGACCGGCTGGTCGGCGTCGTTCCGACCCGCAGGCTTTTGACGTCATCGCTTGACGCTTCCGTGGAATCCATCATGACCGAAAGCCTTGTGTCGGTCCCGGACAACGCCAATTTGCTGGAAGCGCTGGAGTTTTTTATTCTCTACAAATTTCTGGCCTTTCCCGTGGTCGATGCCGAGAGGAAAATTCTGGGGGTCATCGACGTCAATCTTTTCACGCAGGAAATGATCGATATGGAGGAGCGCGAACAGGTCCACAGCATATTCGACACACTGGGCGTCAGCGTCGCGGAAATGAGGGACCGGTCTCCTTTCAGCGTTTTTCGAAGGCGCTTTCCCTGGCTTCTGGCGACGATCGCCAGCGGCACGGTCTGCGCGCTGCTGGTCGGATTTTTCGAGGCCACGCTGGCTGAGAGCCTGATCCTGGCTTTCTTTCTCACGCTGGTGCTGGGGCTGGGCGAAAGTGTTTCGATGCAGACGATGGCCATCACCGTTCATTTCATGCATCACCGCTCGGCGCAGTCGGGCTGGTATATCGAGGTGCTGCGCCGGGAACTGGTGCGAACGCTGCTTTTGGCCCTCGCCTGCGGTGTGATCGTGGGCTTGATCGCCTGGCTCTGGCGCGGCGAAGCGGCGGTGGCCCTGGTCATCGGCTTCGGCATTTTCCTGTCGCTTCTTCTGGCCGGCTTCATCGGCGTCAGCGTTCCTTCTTTTCTGCACAGAATGAAGCTGGATTTGCGGGTGGCCTCCGGACCGCTCACGCTGGCGCTGGCCGATATCTGCACGGTTGTTACTTATTTCTCCCTGGCGACAAAGATCCTCTTGACTTAATCGAAAATCTTCGAATAATCCGGTTTGCGGCGCTCAAAGAAAGCGGCAAAGGCTTCCTTGGCCGCCGGCGCTTTAAGCATGGCGCTGAAATATTTCCCTTCTTCCTGAATTTGGGAGACGACCGCTTCCTGATCGC
>JAQVQT010000190.1 GCA_028701435.1 Smithellaceae bacterium
TGGAGGTCAATAGAATGCGCATTTTCCACCCGCCGGAAAACACGTCGCAGGTTTTGTCAAAATCGCTCTGGCGGAAGCCGAAACCCTTGAGGATTTGTTTGGCCCGGGATTCAAAGGCGTATCCGTCCCGGGCGGAAAATTCGGCGGTTGCCTGCGCATAGCGGCGTGAAAGCTCGCCGTATTCGTGCGTATTGGACTGAATCTGTGAAATTTGACGCTCCAGGCTGCGAAGGTCTTCTTCCAATTGGGCGATGCCGCTTTTCCGGCGAAGGAATTCGATCAGGCCGGTGGCTTCCAGTTCGACCAGGTCCTGCGGGAGATAGCCGATTTTTTTTTGCTTCCGGCCGGGGATTTCGATGAAGCCGGAGTCGAGATGCACCAAATCGAGAATGGCCCGAAAGAGAGTCGTTTTGCCCGTGCCGTTATCGCCCACGAGGCCGATGCGGCTTTTGGGATGAATCGTCCAGTGAATCTGGTCGAACAGGTGTCTATCCAGAAAAGACAAACTGACATTGCGGAAATAAATCAACCACAGCGCTCCATTTTCAAGGCTGCGGGACTATAGGCAAATAACCCGCCGGTGTCAACGTTTTTCCGTAAAAGCCTCCGGATTTGGCTGCTCCAGCCAGGGTTTCGTGTTAAGGCTCTCTCCCCAGAAGATTTTGGGGTCGGGAGGAGAGCCGCCCCACCAGTTGTTGCGGGCGTCAATGTAAATTGAAGAAAAGCTCTGGACGGCCACGGTGTTGTCGGTGAAGTTGTTTTGAAAAATTCTCGGATTGGCCGAACCGACGCATTTGACGGCGCCTTCCCCCTGATTATGCGCAAAGGTGTTGTAGGAAAGGACCGGGGCGGCGTCTTTGCGGCAATAAACGGCGCTCTGTGAGGAATGCGCAATGTAGCTGTGCGATATTTCGGGCGATCCCGTATAAACATCAAAAGCAGTTGTCGCGTACTTCACGATGCAATAGGCAAAAGCGCTGTTGACTTTGGTGGATTCGGAAAACCGCACGGCGCTGAGGTAGAGGCCCGGAGCGGGCGAAGAAGAAGCGGCGGTAAAAGTAATCGGTTTTTCCCGGGTTCCCTTCGCGACCACGCCGCCGTTTTTGGTAATAAAGGATGTTCCCTGCTCAAATTCGACCACCACTCCGGGTTCGATGAAGAGGGTGGCGCCTCCGTCAATCACCACATCTTTGGACACACGATAGGGGCTGTGCGATAAAATCAGATAGGCATCCGCCTGGATCGCGCCTTCGAGCTTTTTATCCAGAATCGGCACGGCCAGCGCTTTGCCCTGCGGGTACGGAGCGTCCAGCACGGAGCCGACATCGACCCGCCCGTGGATTCCGGACAGAACGACCGCCATTTTTGCGCTGCCCCACCAGTTGTTGAGCGCCTTTGCCGGCGAGCCTTTCATTTCGCCGAACAGATTGTAGGGCTGGTTATCGACCAGGTTGTTTTGGGAAATGACGGCCTGTGCTCCCTTGACCACAAGACCGTTCTGTTTATTCCGCGTGATCGTGTTTTGCCTGATTTCCGCCGCCGCGGAATGCAGCATCAATCCGGTATTTTCGTTGTCGTTGATGGTGTTTTCCACAATGCGCGGCGCGGCCCCATCGCTGACGGAAATGACGACGCCCTTATTTTTGTAAAGGTTGTTTCTGCTGATGAGCGGTTTGGAAAAAGCCCCCTGGATTTTCATTGCTTCGTGATTTTGCGTGAACTCGGATTGTTCGATGGTCGGTGACGAGGCCTGACACAAAACGGCGGTTCGCGCGTTTCGCACGCGGACAAACGCCAGATGGTTTTCCCGGTCCTTCACGCTCGCAAACGTGATGCCCGGCCAGAGTTGGTTTTCCTCCACCGAGTCAAAGCGGATGATGCGGTCGTTGTCGCCCCGGGCTGAAATCCGCCCCTCGACAATCAGCGCTCCGCCTTTGGACTGAATTTCCGTTCCCGGCTCAATGGTTAAGAGCGCCTTGTCTTTCACGGTGACATTGGACTCCAGAATGTAGGGGCTGGCGCCCGAATACCAGGTGGTGTCCGCTTCGATGATCCCGGAAACCGGCGTCGGCCCGGGTGCGATCGGCATGCCCTGCGCCTGCGCCATCTGGCTTTCATTGCCGGCAAAATCCACAGCCGAAATCCGGTAATAGTACGTCCGGGAGTTTGTCAGATTCGGATCGGCATCGCTATATTCATTCAACTCGGTCTTGCCGAGCTGGACATAGCCGGATAGCGGCGTGTCGGAACGGTAAATCAGATAGCCGGCCAGATCCGCCGCCGCGTTCTTTTCCCAGCGCAGCGCCACCCGCTGGTTTCTTCCCATGGATGAAATGCCTGTGGGTTTATCCGGCGGAGTGGTGTCGAGCGTGACGGAGCCGATCGCGTCCACCCAGTGGGCCGTGTTTCCGGAATCGTCGGTGAGATAGCCGGTGACGATGGCTTTTTCGATGTTGTCCCCCGGCACCACTTTATAGACGCCGTAATAACCGCCCGGCTCTACTTCCTGCATTTCGATGCGCTTCCGGTACTGGCCGATGTCAAAAGAAGCCTGCATATTCGGCGTTCCCTGAATGACCACCTTGATTTCATCGCCTGCCTTTTTCGGCAGCCCCTTGGTGTCCTGCGTGAGCAGCGTAATAACCGGCGGGCGCTTGGCCTGGGCCAGAGAAGGCGTCGGAATGGTTTTGACCATGTCGCGAAACAGATCATCATTGGCGCGCAGCAGCTGAATATCGCGGACATTCAGGGCGGTCGCAATCACCGTGGCGATAATACCGACCGGATTCGTCGAGACGCCGCCTTCGTGCTTGCGCACCTTGTGTTTGCCGCTCCACAGAAAATTGCCGGTTTTCGTGTCATACATTTTCACTTCCGCGCCCACGGCAACCTGCGAATAGAGGACCGCAAAATATTTGTCAAAATCGGATACCTCGCCAAAAACGACCGCATCCACGCCCAGAATTTCACCCAGTTTCTGCGGCGGGGTTTTGCGGATCGCCTCCGGATCGGTCAAACCCGCCTTCGAAAGCAGATCATCCACCTTGTAGAGTTCCATGTCTTTGAAGGGAAGGGAGCTGAAGTGGTTGTAGAAGCCTTTGCGCATGGCGTTTGCCCCTTCCTTGCTTCCGGACAAATCGACAAAGGGCAGAACGGCCGTCGAGAGCGGCACATGTTTCTTCATGTAGGGATCAATTTTATATTCCCCTTCATACAGAGAACGGATTTCCGGCGTGATGAGCGTGGATGGCGTGGAGACGAGGCAGCCCTGCAGCATCAGAGCCGCGGCCAGAATCAAGCCAAGGGAAACGACCTTGAATATATTTCGCACGGCGATACCTCCATCCTGATGGGATTGATTTTGATTATATCATACGTCCTTCCGGAATTCATTTAAAAATCCTTCCGCGGATTTGCCGCGCGGAAGGCGGTCCGGCAGACGATTCAAGCGGTTCCCGGCGGGCTCATGCAGGTCCTGCTGGTGATGAACGAGTAGTAATCCGAAAAAGCGAGCTGCCAGGGCTGCATGGTCTTGCCGGTTGCGCCTACAAACTTGTGCATACTGAGCACGCTGTAGAACGGGCGTTTGGCCGCCCGCTGCAGTTCGCTGGTTTTCATGGGGGACAATTCGACCTGATCCAAACGAGCTTCTTTCAAAATTTTGCGCGCAAAATCATACCAGGTGCAGCTGCCTCGGTTGGTGACATGGAAAATGCCGCGGGCGTTTTTGTCCACCAGAAGCTCCGTCGCCGCCGCCAGATCTCGCGTGCAGGTGGGCGAGCCCATCTGATCGTCAACGACCGTCAGCCGGCCCGTCTCCCTGGCCCGGTCCAGAATGGCCGAAACGAAGTTTTTTCCCTTTGCGCCATAGAGCCAGGCGGTGCGGATCAGAATATAATTGTCCGTCAGACACTTCAGGTGGTGTTCGCCCGCCAGCTTGGAGGCCCCATAGGTATTGATCGGATTGCAGGGATCTTCTTCCGTATAGGGGCGATCCGCGTTTCCGTCAAAAACGTAGTCCGTGCTGTAATGAATAACG
>JAQVQT010000024.1 GCA_028701435.1 Smithellaceae bacterium
TGCGGGTGAAAGACATCATTCAAAACGGCGAATCCGAAGGCAAGACCTTTTACGACGTGATGGAGCAGAGCAAGGCGTTCGGAATGATCACGTTCGACAGCTGCATCGTGGATCTCTATTCCAAGGGCCTGATTTCCGAAGAAACCGCCAAAGCCTATGCCTCCAACAAATCGAACGTCAACCGGGGCATTGACGCCATCAAGAACGCCCGCGGCGAGAAAACCACGGATCTCGGGAAGCTGGAAGTGGACAAATCGTACGGCAGGCCCCAGGCCAGCGTCCCTCCCTGGCAGAAAAAATAAATGACTGTGCCATGAATTTCGAGCGAAGGAGATGATTATGTCTGAAGAAAGCGCAGCAGCGGCATCCGGAAACGCGGGGGATGCGTCCGAAGGACGTCCTTTTGGTTTCATTGCGCCCGAAGGGAACACCGCCATGGTTTGTGAGTCGGACGACGCCGTCCGGGGCAAAATCATCAGCGAACTGAAGGGGATGGGATATGCGGTCGCGGAAGCGAAGTCCGCCCGGGAAGCCCTTCAATTCATGCGGTTTCATATTTTCAGCGCCATTTTCGTGAACGAAAGCTTTGACACGGCCGAAGGCCAGGTCAACAGCGTCCTTGCGTTGCTGGAAGGCCTGTCCATGACCGTTCGCCGGCAGACCTTCGTGGTGCTGATCAGCTCGTCGATGAAGACCATGGACAACATGATGGCCTACAACAAAAGCGTCAACCTGATTGTCAATAAAAATGATATCGGCGATATCGGACAGGTTTTTAAAAAAGCGCTGGACGAGCACGAAAGCTTTTATCACGTGTACAAGGAAAATCTGCGCAAAGCGGGCAAGGCTTAAGTGGTTTTGTCCGCCGCATCCGCCAGCCGGAGGGTTTCCGCGGCCTGCTCGAGCTGTCCCATTTCATGATAGGCCCGGGCCAGGTTGATGTAAAAGGGCCGCAGGGCCTCGCGCGCGACGGCTTTTTGAAAGGCGCGCGCCGCGCGGTCGAAGATTTTTTCTTTCATCAGGGTGTTTCCCAGGCGGTTGTAAAAGGCGCCGGAAGGGCTTCCGGCCCCCGCGGTTTCATAGACGGCCTCGGCTTCGTCGACGCGTCCCAGCGCGGCGAGCTCGTCTCCCAGGCTGCAAAAATACAGCGGCTGCGAAGGATTAAAGTCAATACACCGCTTCAGAAACCGTATCGCTTCATCATGGCGCTTGTCCCGAATATATAAATCCGCGATCCTGAAATAATAGCGGTCCATCTGCTCCGGATCCATGCGGCCGGCCCGCAGGAAGGCCGCTTCTCCGTCCGGCGCGCGCCCGGCGGCAAAGAGCGCTTCGCCCAGCCGGCACTGGTAATCGGGATTGTCATCTTCGATCCGGGTGAGTTTTTCAAAAATACGGCAGGCTTCCGAAGCCCGGCCCGCCTGAAGCTGGGCGTTGCCCAGTTCGGCAAGCAGACCAACATCGTCCGGCTGCACGGCGACGGCTTTTTCGCAGACGGCGACCAGTTTTTCGAAAAGAGCTTCCTTCTTGTAAATCCGAACGAGTTCATCATAGGCAAAGCCGGTAAAAACCCTGCGCTTCAGTTCCCGCTCCAGGAGCTCTTCCCAGTATGTAAGGGATTTTTCCTTGTTTCCGCTGTCCCACGAGGCCCAGGCCAGGCGAAGCAGCACGGGTTCCTGGTCCGGGTGGCGGCCGTGAAAGTCTTCGAGAAGGGCGACGGCTTCGCCGTATTTCCCCTGCCCGAGCAGGCGATCGGCTTCTTCAATCAACGGTTGGGTGGAAGGATCGGTCGTCATGGCGCAAAAAAACGGGGGAGAAGGTTCTCCCCCGGAATGTGGTTCAGCAGCTGCATGAACCGCAGCCGCCTTCCGCTGCGGCAAGGCTGGATGTTAATTTAAAGCCTGCTCCCTGCGGGGTTGTAATGAAATCAATGTTAATCGGTTTTGCCTGACTGAAGAGGTCTTTTTCAATGACAAATTTGGTTCCCTTTTCGTCAATCACTTCATCGTCGTTTTTCGGCTCATCCAGAGCCATGCCCAGAGAGGGCCCGGATCAACCAATGGACATGGTGATGCGGATGGCCGCATCCGCGCTTTTGTCCTTGAGAAAATCCTTGATGACCTCCGAGGCCTTGTCTGTAACTGTCAGCATTTAGTGTCCTCCTTACGGGATGCCGTCTGCGGCATCAAACTTTGCAATAACTTATTCATAAACCGTCCGTTGTCAATTACATTTTTGCCTGGGATCATCAAGTATAGGATTTACATAAGGAAAAGAACGTTTTGTTTTTGTTGACATTCCCCGAGCATCTCCTTTATGATTGGGACGTTTAAATATTCGACAGGAGAGACCCGCTATGCTCAAATACCTGAAAGCCGCTCTGATTGTATTGCTGTTGCTTGCCGCTTTACCGGCTTTGGCCGAGAACTTTACGGTCAAGGGGGAGATGGACTCGACGATTCATTACGAATTGCAGCACCAGATCGTGGCCGGCGATTCGATGAAAAGATTGATCATGAGTTTTGTCGAGCCGTCCAGCTTTGATTCTCCAACCTACAGCCAGAAAATCACCAATTTCAAAATGACGTTCAGACCCGACGCCCAGGAGAAAAAAACCATTCGGGACGCCCGCGGCAATAAAACCATTCAGGCCACCTGGACCGATGTTCCGGGAAGCATTGATGCGGTGGTGTCGTTTGACGCGCAAACCAGCACCGGCCTGAAAGCGATTGACTCCGTTGCGCCTTTTCCGCTCGCTTCCGTCCCCGGCAATCTGAAGGACTATCTGCAGGCCTCGGAGCAGGTGCAGACGAATGATCCGGCCATTCACGAGCTTTCCCAGAAACTGACGCGGGGGTCAAAAACGCAGTTCGAAGCCGTGCAGAAAGTGGTGAGCTATGTGGTGGACCATGTCCGCTACGTCAACCCCCCGGTTCGGTATGACGCGCTTTACGCGCTCAGCACCGGCAAGGGAAACTGCCAGAACTACTCTCATCTGACCGCGGCGCTCCTGCGCAACGCGGGGGTGCCGGTGCGGATTGTCAACGGCGTCACGATGAACCAGCCGTTTAACGTGTCCTGGGAAAAAGGCACGCTGACCTTTAAGATGGGACAGGGCAGGCACTCCTGGGTGGAAGTCTGGTATCCCGATCTGGGGTGGATTCCCTATGATCCGCAAAATATGCAGTTTTTCATTTCCAACCGCTTTGTGCGCATCGAAGTCGGCGTGGACAACAACGAAACCAAAAATGACGGTCTGGTTCGCTGGGCCCAGAGCGCCGGGGCGCGCAGCAAGCCCACACTGCAGGAAACCATCGGCGGAAATTTCCTTTCCGATGCCACCAAAGTGACTGCGCAGCGCCAGAATTACGGTCCGAAAAACCTGCTTTTGGGGCCGAATGTTGTGGCCCGCCTGGAGATCCCTTCCGCGCCCGAACCCGCTCCGCCCGTACCGGTTCCGCCGGTTCCCGCGCCTCCTGCTCCTCCTGCGGTTGTGCCTCCGGCTCCCACACCCCCGGTTGTGGTGCCGCCGGTTCCCGCGCCTGAACCACCAAAGCCTGCGCCTCCGATGAAGCCTCCCAAAGCCTGGGAGTACAAGGCGCCTTTCGTTTTCGGCAATCTGGAATATCCGGAAAATGTAGATTTTGCGTTTCCCCGCGAAACCAAAGCCAAAGGCAAGGATTCCTTTGAAATGTCGAGAAACTTCCTGGTGGAAACATCGGAGTACGTGACCACCAACGCGACGCAGTATGCCCAGGTTGTGGAACTGGCCAAGCCGGTGACGATCGATAAGGTGGGGCTGGCTCTGCACAAATTCGGAGGCGAGGGCTGGATCTGGGTGGATATTTTCAAGGATCAGGACGGCAAGCCGGGCGATATTTTGCACACGACGCAGATGATCAGCCTGGATGATATTTCCGGCAAGCCCGGTTACCGCTGGGTGGATTTCAAATTCAGCGACCGCGAGAAACCGGTTTTGATGCCCGGCGCCTACTGGATCGCTCTGGGATTTTCGGGAACGCCGATTATGAACTGGTTTTATACCTACGGCAAGCCGGTCGGGCCGGTTTACGGCACCCGCTACAAGAGCGTCTTTGCCCAGGACTGGAGCGGCGCGCTCAATTATGAATTCAACTACCGGGTGGTCGGACTGACGGTGAAATGATCACGGGCGGCCCTCGCTCTCCGAGGCAAGCTTTTGCCGGGCCAAAGCCAGCGTTTCGTCGAAGCGCTTTTCCAGGTTGGCATTGGCGCCCCGCAGGCCGTCGATGACATTCCGGGCCCACTCTAAATAGTCGATTCTCCTCGTGAGCGGCCAACCGTCCGGCGGGGCAAAAGCGATATCGTGAATGTTGCAGATTTTATCGGCCAGCTTGATCTGTTTGGCGCGAGGCGACAACCGGGGGGAGTGGGCAATCTGTTTGAGTTTTCTTTCCTGTTTGGGCAGGCTTTTGTCGTCGCTCATTTCCATCACCAGACCCAGAACGTCGTCGCCGAAAAGGGCTCGGATTTCTTCCGGATTTGTGTCCGTGTCTTCAATCGTGTCGTGAAGAATCGCGGCCAGAATCGCGGCTTCGTCATGAACGCCGCCGACCGTCCATAAAAGACAGGCGACCTCAATCGGATGGTTGATATACGGCGACGCGGCCGAATCCTTTCTTCGCTGATCGCGGTGCTTTCCCGCTGAAAAATTCAGAGCCTGCAGGAATAAGGTCAGGTCGCCTTGCGGAGGTTGCGGTTTCATGGTCTTGAGCATACCACAGGCGGGTTGCTCCCGCAAATCCGTCATCGCGCCGCGATGTCTGACGCACAACAGGCGGGTTTGTGATTATCCGGGATCTGTGCTAAACGACTTCGCAGACAACGAGAACCGGTGAAATTTTGATGATCGAAAACAACGACAAAATCCTTTTTGAAAAACCGGATCTTGCGCTTTTGCGCAAAGATCACTCGGTGTTCGATATGCATTTTCACACCTGCCGCACGGACGGCCGCGACAGCGTGCAGGCGATCGCAAAACGGGCGCGGGCCCTGGGCGTGGGGGTTGCCATTACCGATCATAATGACATCGCGAGCGCTCTGGAAATGGGCCAATACCGGGATGTCCCCTCCATTCCCGGCATCGAAATCACCTCCCGTGAAGGCACGCACATTCTGGTGTATTTTTATGAGCGCCGGCATTTGAAAAAGTTTTATACGAAATATATTCAGCCTTTTCTGGGCCGGGAGATCATGAGCTCCACAAGGCTCTCCATGGAAGAGATCGTGCATTCGGCAAAGCTTTTTCCCTCCGTCACGATTTTTCCGCACCCCTACTGCGTGGCCTACACGGGAATCTGCAACCTGAATTTCGAGCAGTCCCGGCTGGAGCGCCTGCTCGACGCCGTGGACGGCGTGGAAGTGATCAACGCCGAAAATATTCACCGCTGGAATTTGCGCTGCGCGCTGCTGGGGATTTACCTGAAAAAAGCGATCACCGGCGGCAGCGACGGCCACTCCCTGTATCATATGGGCAAGGTCGTCACGTATGCCGGCTGCGAACCCTCGGGCCCCGCAATGCTGGATGCAATAAAAAACGGAAGCGCCCGGGTGATCGGCAAGGAGATCAATCTGTTTCGAAAAGTGGCCGCCGGCACGTCGAAGCTGAATGTGCCCGTCGCGGCTTACCCGGAGCTGCTGGGGAAAAATATCCGCTATAGTTACCGGCTGATTCACGTCAAATCCATCCTGATCCGGAGGCAGCTCCAACTTCGCATGTACCGCAGGAGAAACAGGCTTCATCCACTGAGGTAAAGGAGACCCATCCGATGTTCAACAAACTGCTGGCCGGTTTTCCCCTGCTGATCTTTTTTCTGGTCCTGGGTGCGGTGACCTGGCTTCTGGGCGACATTCTGAAGCCGTTTTTCTTTGCGATCTTCTGGTCGGTTCTGCTGGCGGCGATTTTTGACCCTGTCAACGAATGGCTGCGGCGGAAGTTTAAAAACCCGAACGTCTCGGCGGGGATGGCGCTGGCGGTGGTTCTTTTCACGCTGATTCTTCCGGTCGGGCTGATTCTCAGCCTGCTCATCGGGCAATCCCTTGATCTCTATCAGTCCATGAATCAAGACGGCGGTTCGTGGATGCAAACCATTGCCGGCTTTCTGCAGTCCGTCAGCAGCCATCCCCTGCTGGCTCGTTTTCAGCCGGATCATGAATTCATCACGGGTAAATCCGTCGAACTTTTAAAAACCTTTACCGAATTTCTGATCAAGAATCTGTCGGCGTTTACACAGAATACGGTGGTTTTCCTGGTCAAGTTCGCCGTAGCGCTCTACTGCCTGTTTTATTTTTTCCGCGACGGGAAGCAGTTGTTTGAAAGCATTGTACGCCATCTGCCGGTGGATAAAACCCATATCCATACCTTTACGTCCGAATTTCTCGTTACGTCGAAGGCCGCGCTGAAATTCACTTTTGTCATCGGCGGCATTCAGGGTCTCCTGGGGGGGCTGGTTTTCTATTTTACGGGAATCAGCAATCCGCTGGTCTGGGGTGTGCTGATGGTCGGATTGTCCATTGTGCCCGCCGTCGGCAACGCGATCATCTGGGTGCCGGCCGGCATCCTCATGCTCGTGACGGGGCATGTCTGGCAGGGGGTCACCATCCTGTTTTTCGGCGTCGTCGTGATCAGTTCCGTGGACAACCTGCTCAGGCCGCTTCTGCTGGGCAAGGACATCCAGATGCACCCGCTGCTGATCTTTCTGTCCACACTGGGCGGCATCGCTGTTTTCGGTTTTTCGGGCTTTGTTCTCGGGCCGGTGGTCGCCTCCTTTTTTCTGGCCAGTTGGAAATTGTTTCTGGATCTTTCTTCCGAGGCAAAAACCAATCCGTCCGGGGGAGGGGCCGAGTGACGCCGCTTCTCCTCATGCGGCCGTCAGGGATCTGAGGGGGCAGATTATTTCATGTCGTTGCCCGGGCGAAAAGGGTATTTGGGCAACAGGCCGATTCAAACGGTGTTCCTTTCCTTTACCGAACGGATCAGGAACCGCCACGGCGCCTTCCGGTCTTTCTCGCCGGCGTAATCGATGCCGATTCTGGGCGTGGAGACAATGTCCCGGGCGGGCACGCTTTGATAGTTCTCCACCCATAAATGCTTCCCCCGGGTCAGGTCCCAGCCGTTGAGCGACTTGTCGATCGCCATCGCCTGACACAGTTTGGCGGGTCCGTTGGTCAGTTCTTTTCCGTGTCTTTTTCTCCTGGCCTGCATTTCGTCCTGGCCGGAAAGAGGCAGAAGGGACCGCACGAGCACCGCGCAGGGATTTCCCTCCTCCTCCGTCACCAGGTTCAGCATATAATGCATTCCGTAGGTGAAATAGACATAGGCCACGCCCGCTCGGCCGAACATGACGGCATTGCGGGGCGTTTTCCCCCGGTGGGCGTGGCAGGCGCTGTCCGCTCTTCCGCAATAGGCTTCCGTCTCGACAATGATGCCCGAGAGTTTCGCGCCGTTTATTTGCCGCACCAGTTTTTTCCCCAAAAGCTCGCGCGCGACGGTGATCGTCGGCCGCGCGTAAAAGTCTCTTTCCAGAATGTTCATGCCGCTGTCCTGTCCGGCGCTTTTTCAATCCCGCTTTGGCGGGACGAGCGTTGATTCTCCACAGCTTGCTGCGATAGGATGACTTTCACTTCAACCCTCGACAGCTTGCTGCGAGGTGTTTGATTTTCAACTTGACTTTCGCCGGAGCTTCGTTTTAAGACCTCTGTACCATGAAGCGCCGGAATGTCAACCCCGGCGCCCGGCCGGAGCGGTTTTGTCCACACGCAGGCCTGTTCGCAGCGCAAAGCAAATTACACGTCAACATTTGGAATCAGAAGCGGGGACGCGCCGGTTCTGATCGTGCAACCGCAAGGAGAACGTATGAGTGAAACCAAGGAAACGGCGGCTGTTTTTCCGGGGCAGGGTTCCCAGCGGCAGGGCATGGGGAAAGATTTTTATGACGCAATTCCCGTGTGCCGGCAGACGTTTGAAGAAGCGTCCGACGCCCTGGGGCTGGATGTGGCGGCCATTTGTTTTGAGGAGGACGCCCGCCTGCATCTGACCGAATATACGCAGCCCTGCCTGGTGGCGACGGAAACGGCCATGTTCCGGGGGCTGGCCGAAAGATATGGATGGAAAGCCGACTGCTTCGGCGGCCATTCCCTGGGCGAATTTTCGGCACTGGTGGCCGCGGGCGTCATGGCCTTTGCAGACGCGGTCCGGATTGTCCGGACGCGCGGCCGGCTCATGCAGGAAGCGGTTCCGGTGGGGGTGGGGTCGATGGCCGCGGTCATCGCCGAAGGCATCGATGCGGGGGCGCTCAAGGCCGCCCTGGCGGATTTGCCGGTGGACGTCGCCAACATCAATTCCGCCAATCAGGTGGTGGTGAGCGGCGAGGCGGCGGCCCTGCCCGAGGCGGGCAACCGCTGCAAAGATCTGTTTTCCGGCCCCAAATCCTGCCGGGTGGTGCCGCTTACCGTCAGCGCGCCTTTTCACAGCCGCTTTATGAAAAAAATCGAGGAGCCGTTTCGGGAAGCCCTGAAAAAGATCAGCGGCTCGTGGAACGTTCAAAACGGCCCCGCCGTCACGTCCAACTACCGGGGAGGATTTCATCCGGCCGACGCGGACGGGATCGTGAACAACCTGGTCCACCAGCTTTCCTCTCCCGTTTTATGGCGCGACAATATGCAGGCGCTTGCCTTTCGCGCCGGCGCGATTTATGAAATCGGTCCGGGGCGCCCGCTGCGAGACTTCTTTAAAACCATCGGGGTGGCCTGCGAATCCATCACAGGCCTCGCGGCCGCGGAGAAAATCTTCACCGGGGTTTCGTGAAGGATCGGTTTTGCATGTTTTGATCCAGGAAGGATGACCCATGGATTTAAGTTTCAGCGAAAATCAGCTGTTATACGTGGACACGGTGCGCAGGCTGGTGAAAAATGAAATTAGCCCCCGCATTCTGGAGATGGAAAAGGAGCACGGCTTCCCGTGGGCGATCATCACCAAAGCCTGGGAAATGGGGCTTGTCAACCTGTGCATTCCCGAATCCATCAAGGGATTCGACGTGGACGTGTTTTCCTCCGCATTGATCATTCAGGAGCTGTCCTACGGCGATACGGGCATCGCCACGTCGGCCATGTGCAACGATCTGGCCAACGTCGTGATCAGCCGGCACGGAACGGACCGGCAGAAGGAGCGGTTCCTGCGGCCCTTTGTAGAGAAGCCGCTGCTGGCGTCTTTCTGCCTGACGGAACCGGGCGCCGGATCCGACAACTTCATGATGACCAGCTTCATCGCGCCGCGCGACGACGGTTCCTGGGTGCTCAACGGCTCCAAGTGCTTCATCACCAACGCATCCTACGCGTCCCAGTTCACGGTCTTGTGCAAGATCGGCAAACCCTCAGCGAGCTTCATGGCCTGCGTGGTGGTTCCGGCGGAATCCGTGATCGCCGCGGATCTTCCCGATGTCGGATACTCCACCCGGGAAATTCAGCTGTCGACCGGCGGCAGAATTTTGATCGGCAAACCCGAGGACAAACTCGGGCAGCGCCTGTCCAATACGGCCAGCGTCACCTTTGAAGACGTGATCCTTGCGCCCGATCAGATCATCGGCAACCGCCGCTTCGGCTTCAAATACATCATGGACGTGCTCGACTTTGCCCGACCGATGGTCGCGGCCATCGGGCTGGGGCTGGCCAAAAGGGCGCTGGACGTGACGATGGCCTACACACGCGAACGAAAGCAGTTCGGCCAGCGCATCTGCGACCTGCCCGTCGCCCGCGACACGCTGGTCGCCATGTGGAAAAAAGTGGAACTCGCCGAGCTGTCCCTTTGGAAAGCCTGCTGGAAAATCCAAAAGAATGACAAGGACGCGGGCATCTTCGCGTCCCTGGCCAAAAATACCTGCGCGGAGGCGGCTCTTTTCTGCGCCAACGAAGGGCTGCATCTGCACGGCGGCTATGGTTTTACCGCGGATTATGAAATTTCCAAGCTGGCGCGCGACGCCCACATCATCGATATTTATGAAGGCGTGCGCGAGGTGCAAAATATGATTATCGGACGAGAGATCGTGTAAGGGAGGAAACATGAACATTCATGATGTGGTCGCGCTGGTGACCGGCGGTGCCTCGGGACTGGGAGAAGCGACGGTGCTGGAATTGACCGCGCGCGGCGCGAAAGCCGTTATTTTGGATCTGGATGAAGACCGGGGTGAAAAACTGGCCCGGAAAGTCGGAGAGAGCGTTATTTTTGTCCGCTGCAATGTGACGGACGAAGATTCCGTCCGCCAGGCAATTCGACAGACGCTGGACCGCTTCGGAAAAGTCACGGCGGTCGTCAACTGCGCGGGCGTACCGGACGCGGCCAAAGTAATGAGCAAAAAAGGTCCGCTGCCTCTTTCCCTCTTTAACAAAGTGATCTCCATCAACCTGGTGGGGACCCTGAATGTAATTCGCCTGGCCGTCGAACAGATGATGAACAATGCGCCCAATGAGGAAGGCGAAAAGGGCGTGATCGTCAACACGGCTTCCATTGCCGCGTTTGACGGTCAGATCGGACAGGCGGCTTATGCCGCGTCCAAAGGCGGCATCGTGGGAATGACGCTGCCGATTGCCCGGGAATGCGCCGATTACGGCATTCGCGTGGCCACGATCGCGCCGGGGCTTTTTGAAACGCCGCTCATGGCCGGACTGTCGCCCTCCGTCAAGGAAGACATGGCCCAAGGGGTTCCCTTTCCCCGGCGTCTGGGCAGGCCCGTGGAGTTTGCCCGAATGGCGGCTCACATCATCGAAAATCCGATGCTGAACGGCTGCTGCATTCGACTGGACGGCGCGCTGCGCATGCCGCCCCGGTAGTCCGGACGCTATGTGGCGATTTCCTTGCGCAGCTGGATCGGGTCGGCCTGTTTTTTGCGCATGCGGATGTTCAGCATTTCCACCGCCACGGAAAACGCCATCGCAAAGTAAATATAGCCTTTCGGCACATGCACGTCGAAGCCTTCGACCATCAGTGTGACGCCCACCAGGATCAAAAAGGAAAGCGCCAGAATCTTGATGGTCGGGTGGGCGTCCACAAATTCGGCAATCGGTTTGGCGGCGACCAGCATGATGCCCACGGCGACGATGATGGCGATCGCCATGATCGAGACGTGCCGGGCCAGCCCGACGGCCGTGATGACGGAATCCAGCGAGAAAACGACGTCCAGAAGCGCGATCTGAATCAGGACCGGCGCCAGGGATACGGTTTTGAGCTTTGGTTTTGCCTCCTCGACACCTTCCAGACTGCTGTGAATTTCATGCGTGGCTTTGGCCAGCAGGAACAGTCCGCCGCCGATTAAAATAATGTCGCGTCCGGAAATGTCCTGCCCGAAAAGGGTAAACCAGGGCTGGGTCAGGTTGGCCACCCAGACGATCGAAAAAAGCAGCGCGAGACGTGTGAGCATCGCCAGCATCAATCCCAGATTGCGCGCAAAGTTTCTTTTCTGCGCGGGGAGCCGGCTCACCAGAATGGAAATGAAAATGATGTTGTCGATGCCCAGGACGATCTCCAGCGCCGTCAGCGTGGCCAGGGAGACCCAGGCCTCCGGACTGGCGATCCATGCAAACATATCTTTCTCCTGAAAATTTAATATTCGATTCCCGCCCGGCCCTTAATGCCGGCGGTGTAATGGTGCTTGATATCCTTGATTTCACTGACCGTGTCGGCCAAGCGAATGACTTCCCGGGCCGCGTACCGGCCGGTCAGAATCAAATCGAGCCCCGGCGGCTTTTTGTTGATCAAATCCACCAGCTCCGCAAGGTCGATGAGCTTGAAGTCCACCGCCACGTTGATCTCGTCAAGAATAACCATGTCATACCGGCCGGACGCAATCGCTTTTTTGGCCGATGCAAAGCCCTTTCGGGCCAGTTCAATGTCCACCGGGGCCGGACTGCCGCGCATGACGAAGCTGTCGAGGCCTGAGCGGCGAATGGTCAGGGAAGGCAGGCACCGGCGGGCGGCCATCAGCTCGCCGTAGTTGCGGCCTTTCATGAACTGCATGATGTAAACCCTGTATCCCTGGCCGACGGCGCGCAGCGCCTGCCCGAACGCGGAAGTGGTTTTGCCTTTTCCGTCGCCGGTGATCACGATGACCAGGCCGCGGTTTGACGCTGCGTCCGTACGCGCCGGTTTTTCCGCCTTGCTTTTTGGGGCGCTTTTTCCGGTGGTTTCTCCAGTGGTTTTTTTCATGAGGGTTCTCCCGTTTTAAGGAAACGGCGCGCGATGGCTTCCGCCTCGGTGAAGGGGTCCGTTTCCCGGCTCTGAATTCTTTTGGCGATTTTTTTCAGTTCGCCGTCCGCGATCAGGCGCTCGAGCACCGGCTCCAGAATGCAGGCACGCAGGGCGTCGGTGATTTCCATGACGGCTTTGCGCTCCGTCCGCTCGGCGAGCTGACCGCTGACGACGAGGTGCGCGTGGTGCTTTGCGACGGCGTCCATCAGCTCCGCTGTTTTTTTGGCGAAGTTTTCCGGTTCATAGAGATTGCCGATGCTGACAATGGGTGGAATCCAGTCCTGAGGTCCGTGCGGCGAGACGTTGAGCAGCGAAGCCAGCTCCGTTCTCAACTGCCTTGCGCCCGGACGGTCCGCCTTGTTGATGACGAACACGTCGGCGATTTCCATGACACCCGCTTTCATGGTCTGGATCTCGTCGCCCATGCCGGGGACCAGCACCACGATGATGCTGTGCGCATGGTGAATGATGTCGAGCTCCTGCTGGCCGATGCCGACCGTTTCCACCAGGATGACGTCCTTGCCCATGGCCTCCATGACGTGGATCGCGTCGCCTGCCGCCCTCGCCAGCCCGCCCAGCGCGCCCCGCGTGGCCAGCGACCGGATGAACACGCCCTCATCTTCCGCGTGGCGCAGCATGCGGACGCGGTCGCCCAAGAGCGCGCCTCCGGAGAAAGGACTGCTCGGATCCACGGCCAGAACCCCCACGGTTTTTTGCTGTTTGCGCAGCTCGCCGATCAGCGCGTCGGTGAGCGTGCTTTTGCCCGCGCCGGGAGAGCCGGTGATGCCGATGATGAAGGATCGGCCCGTGTGGGGAAAAATCTGCCGCAGCCGCAGGCGCGCTTCGGGCCGCCTGTCTTCCAGGTCCCGGATCAGCCGCGAGGCCGAGCGGACATCGCCCGCGCATATTTTCTGGGTGTTTTGCGTCATGTCGTGCTTTTTGCCGCGCCGGTCAGTTTCGGGCTTGAATATGGGTGCGGATCCAATCCACAATGGAATCCAGCGAAGCGCCGGGTGTAAAGATCGCCTGAATGCCCGCATCGTAGAGCATCTGAAAATCCTGCTCGGGAATGATGCCCCCGCCGATCACGGTGATGTCGGAAGCGTTCTTTTCTCTGAGCAGTTCCACCACGCGCGGAAACAGAATGCGATGCGCGCCCGACAGGCAGCTTAAGCCCACAAGGTCCACGTCTTCCTGAATCGCGGCGGCGGCAACCTGCTCCGGGGTTTGATGACAGCCGGTGTAAATGACTTCAAAACCGGCGTCGCGAAAACAGCGGGCCAGAATGCGCGCGCCGCGGTCGTGGCCGTCCAGGCCGGGTTTGGCCACCATCACTCGAATTTTTCTTTCCGGCATATCGATCTCCTTAATACAACCCCGGGTCCCTGTACTCCCCGTAAACCTCGCGGTAAACATCGCAGATTTCCTGCTCCGTGGCCAAATTTTTCACCGCCGTGATGCAGTGCGGCATGACGTTTGCGCCGTTTTTGCACGCGGCGCGAAGGTCGGCAAGCGATTGACTCACGGCGCGGCTGTCGCGGCGCCTGCGCAAATCTTTCAGCCGCCGAATCTGCTCTTCGCCTACTTTTTCATCAATTTCCACCAGCGGCACCGGATGCTGCGCTTCGGTGGCGTATTTGTTGACGCCCACCATGATTTTTTCTTTGGCTTCAATCTGACGCTGGAACGTATAGGCTGCGTCCGCGATTTCCATTTGCGGGTATCCTCTTTCGATGGCGGCGACCATGCCGCCCATGGCGTCGATCTTTTCGATGTACTCCCAGGCTTTTGCCTCCATCTCATTGGTGAGGGACTCCACAAAGTAAGAGCCGGCCAGAGGATCGATCGTGTTGACCACGCCCGTTTCTTCGGCCAGAATCTGCTGGGTGCGCAGCGCGATTTCCACGGCATGCTCGGACGGCAGGCACAGCACCTCATCGAGCGAATTGGTGTGCAGCGACTGGGTTCCTCCCAGCACCGCCGCGAGCGCCTCGATGGTGGTTCGAACGACGTTGTTGTAGGGCTGCTGAGCGGTGAGCGAGCAGCCGGCGGTCTGGACGTGAAAGCGCATCCACAGCGATCGCGGATTTTTGGCGCCGAAGCGGTCGCGCATCACTTTGGCCCAGATGCGGCGCGCGGCCCGGAGTTTGCAGATTTCCTCGAAAAGGTCGATATGCGCGTTGAAAAAGAAGGACAGGCGCGGCGCGAAATCGTCCACGCTCATTTTTTTGCGGCGGAGAATGTCTTCGACGTATTCAATGCCGTCTCTGAGCGTAAAGGCCAGCTCCTGCACGGCCGTGGCGCCCGCCTCCCGGATATGGTAGCCGCTGATGCTGATGGGGTTCCATCGCGGAACGTATTTCGCGCCGAATTCGACGGTGTCGCTGATCAGCCTGACGGAAGGCTCCGGCGGACACATGAACGTCTTTTGCGCGATGAATTCCTTGAGCATGTCGTTTTGGATGGTGCCGCCGATTTGATTCAGGGGAACGCCTTTGATTTCGGCCGCCGCGCAGTACATGGCCCAAAGCACGGTTGCCGGCGGGTTGATGGTCATGGAGGTGGTGACGCGATCCAGCGGAATGTCGTCGATCAGCGCCAGAAAATCCTCCAGGGTGTCGATGGCCACGCCGCATTTGCCGACCTCGCCCAGGGCTTTCGGCGAGTCGCTGTCATAGCCCATGAGCGTGGGAAAGTCGAAGGCGGTGGAAAGGCCGGTCTGTCCTTCCCGCAACAGCAGATGCCAGCGGGCGTTGGTGTCCTCGGCGCTGCCCATGCCGGAGAACATTCGGAACGTCCAGGGTTGTCCGCGGTAGCCGGTGACCTGGTTGCCGCGAAGATAGGGAAATTCTCCCGGCGCTCCGATGTCGCGGGCAAAATCCGTGTTTTGCAGGTCTTCGGGTGTGTAGAGCCTTTTGATGTCAAGATCTGAAACGGTTGAAAAGCGGTTTTTCCAGTCGGTGTTGGTTTTTAAAGTATTTTGAACATTCGCCTGCCATTGTTCGGTTAGCTTCCGGGACGCCTTTTGTGTTTCATCCGAGAAATACAAGGTTACCTCCTGCCGTCGTCATGAACCTTTAAGAAACTTCTGGGAAAAAAGGTAAAACTCAGAATAAAAAAACGCCAAGTTTTCAAACGGTCAAAAAACTAACTCGCATTTTCCGCTTCTGTCAAGAAATATTCGTCGCCGCGCCGTTAAACGCAAAAGCCCCCCGGGGTTTTCCCGGAGGGCTTTGTGTATCTTCAACAGATCATGTTTTCAGGTTACAAATCCTTCATCCGCTGCCGGGCCTCGTGATACAGACGCATCACACACACGAAGATCGCCAGGAAAAACAAACCGAACATGAAGTTGGGCGCCGTCCCCATATACTCATCCAGCTTGTACCCCAGCCACAGGAACAGGAAGGAGGCAATCACCATCGCAAAGCCCCAGGCCGAAATCATCAGAATCCCGCTCATCTTCTGGTACTGCCGGTAATGTCCATAAGGCTGCATTCTGTGTGTCTTGATCATGGCCCTGTCCTCCTTTCCCAGTCTCTCTTTCTATCGGTGCCTCTTTTGGCCCTCTTGCCGCTTTTGATCAGGTAACAATGTTCTTCACCGCATCAATCACCGGATTGGTGAAGAGCGCCATCAGAAGGGTGTAAAGAGCGAAGGCGCCGACGACTTCCGCCGTGTACATCTTGTTATACTTCCTCTTCAGGCTGACCATAATCAGTCCGCCCACAATCAGGCAGCCCAGCTGAAAATACGGGAAATTGGCTGCCCCTGCCGCCGCATACTCTGCAAATCCAAAGGTTGCCGTCAAAAGAACC
>JAQVQT010000191.1 GCA_028701435.1 Smithellaceae bacterium
TTCAACAAAAAAGCGTTTGACAACAGTTTCAGCGCGATGTCGGAGCTGCAGGACCAAACCGAAAAACTGATGATGAATTTTCTGGATAAGGCGGAATGGGTTCCGGAAGAAGGCAAAAAGGCCATGCAGGACTGGATTGCAAACTACAAGAAAAGCCGGAATGATTTCAAGGCCGCCGCGGACGACGGCTACAGGAAGGTCGCCGAATTTTTTGAACAGGCGGAAAAACCGCAGGCAGCGGTAAAAAAGAAAAAATAAAAACAGAACAAGGAGGTTGCCATGGATCCGAAACAAGTCGCCAAACAGATGATTGTTTTCAATAAAACGGCGTTTGACAACAATTTCCGCGCCATGCAGGCGCTGCAGGAGCAGACGGAAAGGCTGGTCGGCAAATTCTGGGAAAAATCTCCGATGTTCCCGGAAGAAGGAAAAAAGGCAATCTCCGACTGGATGTCCGCCTATAAAAAAGGGTGCGACGACTTCAAAAGCCTCGTGGACGACAACTTTAAAAAAGTGGAAGACTTTTTTAAGGAAACCAAATAGTCCACCTTCGGCGGGTCTGTTTTTTCACGAGGTATTCATGGATCAATCTCCCATTGTCGAACAGATGGCCCGTCCCGATTTTTATCCGCACCGGCCCCAAAAGGTCGAAGCGGTGCAGACGCACATTTCGTACGTTTTCATCGCCGGCGACTACGTGTATAAAGTCAAAAAGCCGGTCAATTTCGGGTTCCTTGATTTCACGACGCTCGAAAAGCGAAAATTCTACTGCGAAGAAGAACTGCG
Source organism: Smithellaceae bacterium (assembly GCA_028701435.1). GTDB lineage: Bacteria > Desulfobacterota > Syntrophia > Syntrophales > Smithellaceae > UBA8904. The sequence continues at coordinate 787 of JAQVQT010000191.1, forward strand.
GCTGAACAGGCGCCTGGCGCCGAGCATTTACCTGGACGTCGTGCCCATCGGTCGGGACGACGCGGGGCGGCTGACACTCGGCAAAACCACGAACCTTGTGGAATACGCCGTTTTGATGAACAAGCTGCCCCTGGATAAAATGCTAAAAATCCTGCTGGCCCGGGGCAAAGCCGACGCCGGCGTCATGGACGCAGTGGCAAAAAAAATCGCCCGGTTTCACGAGGAAGCCCAGACCGGCGGCCGCATCGACGAGATGGGCTCCGTCGCCGTGATCCGCCACAACCACGAAGAAAACTTCGCGCAGACCGAAAAATACATCGGCGTCACCCTCTCCGACTTTCAACATGCCTTTCTCAAAGCGTACGCGGAAAAGTTTCTTTCCGCCAACGCCGATCTGCTGGCCAGACGCGTCGCGGAGCATAAAATCCGGGACTGCCACGGCGATCTGCACCTGGAGCACATCTGCGTGGCCGACGAAATTATTGTTTTTGACTGCATTGAATTCAACGAACGATTCCGGTTCGCGGACGTGGCGGCCGAGGTCGCCTTTCTGAACATGGACCTGGATTACAACGGCTATTTCAGCCAGTCCGCGGACTTCACGAACGCTTATCTGAAATACTCCCGCGATGAAGACCTGCGCGCCCTTTTGAATTTTTACCGCTGCTACTACGCCTTCGTCCGCGGCAAAGTCACGAGCTTTCGCCTGGACCAGAAAGAACTGCCGCAAGCCGAGCGGACAGAGATTCAACGCGTCGCCTCAAAATACTTTGACCTTGCCTGCGCGTACGCGTCGCGGCTGGAAAAACCGGCTTTGATTCTGACCGCGGGACTGATCGGTTCGGGCAAGAGCTACCAGGCGCGCAGCCTGGCTGCGCAACTGGGCGCGGAAGTGATCCGCACGGACGTTTTGCGCAAGGAGCTTCTGCAAATTGCCCCCACCGAAAAGCATCATGAATCTTTCGGCCAGGGCATCTACGCCGGGGACATCTCCCGAAAGACGTACGAAAAAGCCGTGGAACTGGCCGCCGACAGAATCGGGCGGGGGATTCCGGTGATTCTCGACGCCTCTTTCCGTTGCCGCGCCGACCGGGAGATGGCCGCGGACATGGCGCGAAGGCTTGGGGTTCCTTTTTATGTGATTGAATGCGCCTGCCCCGACGACGTGGTGAAAATTCGTCTGGAAAAAAGAATGCTGGATCCCGACAATCCTTCCGACGGACGCTGGGAAATCCTTGAAGAGCAGAAAAGACAGTACGAAGCCGTCACGGAAATTCCCGAAAGCCGCCTCTTTCAAATCGACACGTCGAACAACCCGGAAAAGGTGCGCCGGCAAATCGTTTCCTCGATCAAAATGGCTGAATTAAGCCGGTTGTGATCCAATCTTGCTGTAAATCAGGGGTATAACAAAAAACAACAGAATGGTTCAGGAGTTTTCTGCTTCTTTTTCTTTAACTTTGTTCTTCTCTTTTTCTTTTTTCTTTGCGGCCTTGGCCTTTTCTTTTTCTTCCTTTAACTTCTGCTCCTGCTCTTCTTTGGCGAGGCGCTCTTTGGTTTCCGCAATATAGGCTTCCACTTTCAGATCCAGCCCCACGCCGGCGTAATCGCGGGCGATCCCCTCAAAACGCTTCAGCGCCGCATTGTATTTCTTATTCTTGAAATAAAAATTGCCGATGTAAAACTCGTGTTCGGCCAGCTTCAACTTGCATTCCCGGACCATCTTTTCAGCCAGGATGGAAAATTTGCTCTGCGGGTAACGGGCCATCAGCCGCTCGAACTCGCGGCGGGCCTTGAGGGTTTCCGTCTGGTCGCGGTCAATCGCGCCGATCTGCACGTAATGGCACATTCCGGTCTGGTAAAGGACGTACGGAATGTTTTCGTTGGTCGGATACAGGGATGTGAAATCACGGTAGGCCAGCTCCGCCTCGCCGTATTCCTTGTCACTGTAAAAAGAATCCGCAATGCCCAGTTCGGCCATGATCGCCAGATTGTGCAGCGGATATTCCTCTTTGAGCCGGGTATAGTATTCCCTGGCCTTTTTGTAAGAGCCGTTCTGGTATTCGGCCGTGCCCCGCGAATACAGGCCTTCGGGGGTTGACCGGACCGGATCGCTCTTTACAAAAAACGACTTGATGGTCGCCATGTTAAAAGAGCAGCCGGTACAGATCAAGAGCACAACCAGAATGACGCCTGCATATTTTAGCTTCACAAGGATACCCGTTTCATCCAAAATAAATTTTTTGCCTTTGCGGTCTGGGCCGAAAGCCTTCACAGGCCTTTCTTGACAAACTCTTCGAGCTTTTCCTTCGGCGTCATGCCGACCAGCGTGTCCAGCACCTTCCCGTCCTTGAACAAAATCAGGGTCGGAATGCTGCGAACACCAAAGGCAACGGCCGACTTCTGGCTTTCATCCACATTCAGCTTCATGACCTTGACCCGGTCCGCATATTCACCGGCGATTTCTTCCACAAGAGGACCGATGGCCTTGCACGGTCCGCACCAGGGCGCCCAGAAATCAATGAGGACCGGCTTGTCGCTTTTCAGGACTTCCTGTTCAAAATTTGCATCCGTCGCCACACCCAAAAATTGGCCGCTCATGATTCGCAACCTCCTTTGTTGATTTCGCGATTATATGTCACAGCGGGTTTCAAAAAGTCAAATGCTATTTGACCGCCGCCTCGAGCCGCCCTGATTCTTTTGACGCCGTCCGGTTTATCTGCTATAAAAAAGCACACATGGGGAGGTTTCGTATGGAACGTTTGGGCGTCTTATCGGGAACATTCATGCTGGAGCGAAGCGATTGGATCCAAAAAGGCAAAAGGCGCCGGATCCAAAACGCCTGGGGTGAGGCAACGGCCATCGAAACGGATTCCATCGTCTTTATCCTTCGGCACGGCGATGATCCGGCAGATTACATCTTACCCCACCGGGTCAACCACCCCGCCAACCTTCAGGCGCTGAAGGATCTCGGCGTTACCGAGGTGATCGGCATCAATTCAACCGGTTCCTTGAAGAAAAACCTGCGTCCGGGCATGATCGTTATCCCCGACGATTTTATCTCCTTCACGCCGACGCCCACCATTTGCGAGAGCAAACCGATCCATGTCACCCCTTCTTTCAATGAATCCGTCCGCCGGAAACTGATTACGGCGGCGCACAACTGCAACCTGGATGTCGTGGAGACGGGAACCTACTGGCAGACGACGGGCCCCCGCCTGGAAACGCGGGC